>JALZCN010000641.1 GCA_030863045.1 Actinomycetota bacterium
CCCCAACTGAGACCAGCTGAGCGCGAGCCCGCAAAGGGTCTGGTTGGTACTGGGTGTCCAAGCGTGCACCTCACCGCCGGGCCGACGCACCCCATCGGGGTCGACCCACTCGCTCGATGCCGCGACCGCGTACCTCATCCCCCCACTTTGCACGATCGGCCTTTGACCTCGCCGGGGCATCAGTGCCGGTGCTGCGTACATGTCCGGTGGCACTCAGTGGCGCATGAGTAGTCGTAGTGAGTTCGGATACAAGTCGAGGTGGTTGTACGGTCGTATTTTGAGGTGGGCAGTGAGGGGAAGCGACTCTGCTGTCGCTTCTGGTGCGGCGGTGTCCAAGACCACCGTCCAGGAGGTGCCGTAGCGCTCGTCGGGCACGATGAAGGTGACGGCGGTGGAGGTGGGATTGACCAACAGCAGGAACGACTCATCGCGCGGGCGTCGTCCCCGCCGATCCGGGTCAGTGATTCCCTCACCATTGAGGAAGATTGCCAATGCGCGGGCCTGCCGGTGGACCACTGGTCATCGGTCATTGATGCACCGGTTGGTGTCAGCCATGCGATGTCCTCCAGGTTCGTTCCAGGAACCGGCCCGCCTTGGAAGAACCGACGGCGGCGAAACACCGGATGTCACGGCGCAGCTTGACAAGCCGGGTGGTGAACTCGGTAAAAGCCTCGAAGTCGCGGGCGCGGTCCCAATCCACCCATGAGGTCTCGTTGTCTTGGCAGTAGGCGTTGTTGTTGCCGCCCTGGGTGCGGCCTAGTTCATCGCCGTGGAGCAACATCGGCACGCCTGAGACAAAAACAACGTCGCCAGGAAGTTGCGCTTCTGCCGCTCGCGTAGCGAGATGACACCCGGATCTGTGGTGTCTCCTTCGGTACCGCAGTTCCAGGACCGGTTGTCATCACTACCGTCGCGGTTGCCTTCACCGTTGGCTGTGCTTTTGGCTGTAGCTGAGTAGATCATGCAGCGTAAACCCGTCGTGTGCGGTAATGAAGTTGATCGATGCGTAGGGGCGGCGGCCGCTGGACTCATAGAGATCCGACGATCCGGTCAGGCGGGAGGCGAACTCGCCCACGGCGCCAGGCTGGCCACGCCAGAAGTCGCGTACCGCGTCGCGGTACCGGCCGTTCCACTCCGTCCACAACGGAGGAAATTTGCCACCTGGTAGCCACCGGCGCCAACGTCCCACGGTTCGGCGATCAACTTGACCTGGCTGACTACTGGGTCCTGCTGGACGAGGTCGAAAAATGCGGCCAGCCGGTCGACCTCATGCAGCTCACGTGCCAGGGCGGCGGCTAGATCGAACCGAAAACCGTCGACGTGCATCTCGATGATCCAATACCGCAACGAGTCCATGATCAATTGGAGGCTGTGCGGGTGTCGGACGTTAAGGGTGTTGCCGGTGCCGGTGTAGTCGACGTAGTAGCGCCGGTCGGGCTCGGTGAGCCGGTAATAGGCCGAGTTGTCCACCCCGCGGAAGGCGACCGTCGGGCCTAGGTGGTTGCCCTCGGCGGTGTGGTTGTAAACCACGTCGAAGATCACCTCGATGCCGACCGCATGCAACGTCTTCACCATGGCCTTGAACTCCTGGACCTGCTGGCCGGCCGAACCCCATGCGGCGTACCTGGCGTGCGGGGCCAAAAAGCCGATGGTGTGGTAACCCCAGTAGTTGCGCTGCCCGCGCGCCATCAGGTGATGGTCGTCGAGGTAGTGCTGCACCGGCATCAACTCCACAGCGGTCACCCGATCCGCAGCAGGTGGTCGATGACTGTCGGATGCATCAGGCCGGCGTAGGTTCCGCGTAGCTCTTCGGGCACCTCGGGGTGGCGCATCGTCAGTCTCCGCACGTGTGCCTCGTAGATCACCGTCTCGTGATATGGCCGGCACGGTGGGCGATCGGCACCCCAGTCGAAGTAGGGACTGATCACCACGCATTTGGGCAGATAGGTCGCCGAGTCGGTGACATTAATGCTGTCCGGGTCGCCCCACCGGTACCCGAATAGCGACTCATCCCAATCCAACGGCCCATCGATCGCCTTGGCGTATGGGTCCAGCAGCAGCTTGGCCGGGTTACAGCGCAACCCTGCCGGCGGTCGTGCGGACCATGCACCCGATAGGCGTACCGTTGTCCCGACCCGATTCAGGCAGGTAACCGTGCCACACGAACCCGTCGCGCTCGGGCAGCTCGACCTGCCACTCGCAGCCCGCCTGATCGAACAAGCACAACACCACGCGATGCGCCACCTCGGAAAACAGCGCAAAGTTCGTCCCAGTACCGTCATAGGTAGCGCCAAGCGGATAGGCGCCTCCGGGCCATACCTGCATGTCGAAATGATGGCGCATCGTGGCGTTGATGCGCTCGCAGCGGACCCCGAAGCTCGGTGAGGTAGCGCTGTCCCTTCGATTTTATCCAGGTGGGCTCCGGAGGCCTCACCCGCTGGCTGCCTGGGTACTGAAACCTCATGCGGCCGCTGCGAGAGCTCGATGAGGAACAGGTGGACGTCGGGGGTGTACCCACGCGCTTTCTGCTCGCCGGAGAAGGCCGCCCGATGGTCCTGCTCCATGCCGACGGTGACAACCGGCTGGACTGGCGGTGGGTCCTCGAAAGACTGGCCACCCACCACCGCGTGTACGCCCCGGACCTGCCCGGCTTCGGTGGTACGGGCACCCCACCGGATTGCTCACCCGAATTCTTTGAGGGGTTCGTGCGCGACTTCCTCGACGCCCTGGGCCTCGACTCCTCCATCCTGGTGGGCAACTCCCTGGGCGGCCTGGCCGCCCTCCGGGTAGCTCTGCACGCCGCGGACCGCGTCTCGGCGCTGTGCCTGGTCGGCAGTGCTGGACTCGGTGGTGAAGTGAGCCTCGCGTTGCGGCAGCTCACCATGCCCGGTGTAGGGGAGGCGGCGATCTGGTGGGGTCGCACCGGAGTCGGCGCCGCGCAACGACTTCTCCTCCGGCTGCCGTTGCTGTTCGGCAATCCGACCCGGGTGCCGCCGCTATGGCTGGCCGAGCAATACCGCCTCGCCCAGCTACCGGGATTCCTGGACACGACTCTGGCCGCGCTGCGTGCACAGGTCGAACCGAAGGGACAAAAGCAGGTCCTGGTCAACGATCTCTCTCGGCTGACGGTGCCCACCCTTGTGGTCTGGGGCGGTCGCGACCTCGTCGTCCCCGTCAGCCAGGCCCGCACGGCAGCGCGGCTGCTGCCAAGCGGCAGTCTGGAAGTCATCGCCAACACCGGCCACCTGCCGCACGTGGAGCAGCCGGAGAAGTTCGTGACGGCGCTGTCGGGCTTCGTCACGGCATCGCGAGGTTGACGGTGCGGACCCTCGCCGCCGACTGGACGAGGCCGACCAGACGCGAGCCCGCTGGAGCGGTCCGTCGGCTGAACTGTGGGTTGCCGAAGCCGGCTGAGCGCTCGGGACCGCTGGCTATGTCCGGCCTTGACAGCGCTGGCCGGGGATGATACAAAATGCGCCGAAATAGCAGTGGACGGTTCAAGAAGCGCCCGCACGAGGCGGCGCAAGGCTAGCTGCACAAGGGACACAGGAGGTTGAGGAACGGTCGAGATGGAGGTGATCGCCGCGACATTTCGGCGTACATCGGAATCAAGACAGGTTCATTCCTTCGCAGG
>JALZCN010000678.1 GCA_030863045.1 Actinomycetota bacterium
GTGATACTCGGCTGTGGTGCCTTGCATGTGCTCTGGGAGGACTTGGCCGAGATCCGCACGCTGGCCGTACATCCGAATGCGGTGAGTCAAGGAGTGGGACACGCGCTGGTCACGACGTTGATCGAGCACGCCAAGATGCTGGGGCTGCGCCGCGTCTTCGTGCTGACCTTCGAGGAGTGCTTCTTCTCCCGGCACGGGTTCCAGGCCATCGAAGGGACCCCGGTGACCGCGGAGGTCTACGACGAGATGCGCCGCTCGCACGATGAAGGTGTCGCCGAGTTCCTCGACCTGCCCTACGTCAAGCCCAATACCCTGGGCAACACCCGCATGCTGCTTGAGCTGTGACCGGGGTCAGTCTGCAGGGCCGCCTGTGGAGCCACCGCCGCGGATCGAGTACAGCAGCCCGTCGAGCTCCTCGGGCTTGGCCAGCACGTCTCGCGCCTTGGAGCCCTCTGAGGGACCGACCACCCCCCTGCTCTCAAGCAGGTCCATCAACCGCCCCGCCTTGGCAAAGCCGACCCTCAGCTTGCGCTGCAGCATGGAAGTCGAACCGAATTGACTGGTCACCACCAGTTCCGCGGCCTGAAGTAAGACGTCGAGATCGTCGCCGATGTCCGGGTCGATGTCCCGCTGTTCACCGGCCTTGGCAGCGGTGACTCCGTCGGTGTATTCCGGGTCGGCCTGTTCTCTTGCGTAGCTGACGACGTTGGCGATTTCAGCGTCCCCGACGAAGGCACCCTGGACACGTACCGGCTTGGAGGCACCCATCGGCAAGTAGAGCCCGTCGCCCATGCCGATCAGCTTCTCCGCGCCGGGTTGATCCAGGATCACCCGGCTGTCCGTCAGTGAGGAGGTGGCGAAAGCCAGCCGGGACGGCACGTTGGTTTTGATCAATCCGGTCACCACATCGACGCTGGGCCGCTGTGTGGCCAGCACGAGGTGGATCCCGGCTGCCCGGGCCTTCTGGGTGATCCGGACAACGGCGTCCTCGACGTCTCGGGGGGCGGTCATCATCAGGTCGGCCAGCTCGTCGACGATCGCCATGATGTATGGGTAGGGGCGGTACTCGCGCTGCGAGCCGGGCGGAGCCTGGATCTCGCCGGATCTCACCTTCGCGTTGAAATCGTCGATGTGGCGGACCCGGCTGGCCTGCATGTCCTGGTAGCGCTGTTCCATCTCCTCCACCAGCCACGCCAACGCCGCGGCCGCCTTTTTTGGCTGCGTGATGATGGGTGTGATCAGGTGCGGGATGCCCTCGTAGGGGGTCAGCTCCACCATCTTCGGGTCGATGAGGATCATCCGGACTTCATCAGGGGTGGCCCGAGCCAGCAGTGAGACAAGCATCGAGTTCACGAAGCTCGACTTCCCCGAACCGGTGGAACCGGCCACCAGCAGGTGCGGCATCTTGGTCAGGTTGGCGGTGACGAAATGACCCTCGATGTCCTTGCCCAACCCGATCACCATGGGGTGCTGCTCCCGGCTGGACGCCGACGAGCGCAGCACGTCACCCAACCGCACCATCTCCCGGTCGCTGTTGGGCACCTCGATGCCGACCGCGGATTTGCCTGGGATCGGAGCCAGCAGCCGCAGGTTGTCGGTGGCTACCGCGTAGGCGATGTTGCGGGTCAGTTGGGTGATCTTCTCCACCTTGACGCCGGGGCCGACCTCGACCTCGTAGCGGGTGACGGTCGGGCCCCGGGTAAACCCGGTGACCTGGGCGTCCACCGAGAACTGGTCGAGTACTCCGTTGATGGCCTCGATCATCGCGTCGTTGGCCTTGCTGCGGGCTTTGGGCGGATCGCCCTTGAGCAACAGGTTGGGCGGGGGCAGCCGGTAGTCGCCCTCAATGACCCGGTGGCTGGATGGCTGCGAGCCGGGTTTGCCCTCGACCGGCCCCTCGACCGACACTGCGGCGGGTTTGGTTGCTGCCGCGGGCTGGGCCGGCGGCTCGACGGGGGCGTCCTCCTCGGCGAAGATCTTCGCCGTCTGCGCGGCTTGCCGGCGTCGGGCGGGCCGGCGCAACCGGGTGTTGGCCGGATCCGCGCCGGTCACCTCGTCAGTAGTGTCCTGCTGGGCGTCCTGGCCAGGGTTCTGATCCGGTGCTGCCGTCCACAACGTACGGATCCGGCCGGGTACCGCACGTACCGCAGTCCCGGTCAGCACCAGGAGCCCATAGCCGGCCAGCAATGTCAACAATGGCGCCGCCACCCAGACGGTGAAGCCGTCGACCAGGGGATCAGCGACCAGGAATCCGATGGAGCCAGCGGCGTCGGTCCGTCCCACCGCGTCGGCAGGTGCACCGACCGCCAAGTGCCACAAACCGAGCGTCCCCAATGCCAACACCAGGGTGCCGACCGTACGACGGGGTCGGGCCGCCGGGTCGGACTCGGTACGCATCAGGGCCACCGCGACCCCGGCGAGCACCACCGGTAGCGCGAGCGATGCGGTGCCGAACATGGCCCGCAAGGCGTGCCGGATCCCGTCGCCGACCGGCCCGCCAGCGGCCCACCACATCGCGGCGGCGGTCACCACAGCGAGCGCGACCAGACCCAGCGCCAGCCCATCACGGCGGTGCGCGGGCTCAAGCCCACGAGCCCCCCCCAACGCCCTGACGAGCCCACCAGCGCCGCGAGCCAGCAAGGGCCACACACCCGGCAGGCTTGCGCCCAGGGTGCGGCGTTGGCCGCTGCGGGGCCTCCTGGGACCCTCGCTGGAAACTGCGCGGTGGACCGGGCGCTGCGCGGTGGAC
>JALZCN010000702.1 GCA_030863045.1 Actinomycetota bacterium
GAAGTACGGTGACCTGACCGCCACCACCGCGAGAGTCTTGCGGATCGCGTTGACCACCAGAGTGGACAGCGCCTCACCCTCGATGTCCTCGGCCACGATGAGCAGTGGCTTGCCGGACTGACTCACCGCCTCCAGCAGCGGCAGTAGGTCCTGGATCGAGGCTATCTTGTCGCGGTGCAGCAGGACGTGGGCGTCGGCCAGCACCGCCTCCATGCGCTCAGGGTCGGTGACAAAGTAGGGTGACACGAATCCCTTGTCGAACGCGATGCCCTCGGTGATTTCCAGCTCGGTGGCCATCGTGGACGACTCCTCGACGGTGACGATGCCATCCTCACCGACCTTGGTCATCGCCTCGCCGATCAATTCTCCGATCTTGGGATCACGCGAGGACACCGTTGCCACCTGAGCGATCGCCTGCTCACCGGTCACCGGGGTCGCCTTGTCCACCAATGCGGCGACCACCGCATCTGCGGCCGCCGCGATGCCGCGACCGAGCGCGGTGGGGTTCGCGCCGGCGGCCACATTGCGCAGGCCTTCTCGGACCATCGCCTGAGCCAGCACGGTGGCGGTCGTGGTGCCGTCACCGGCGACATCGTTGGTCTTCGTCGCCACGGTCTTGGCGAGCTGGGCACCGAGATTCTCATAGGGGTCGGTCAGCTCGATCTCACGCGCGATCGTCACCCCGTCGTTGGTGATCGACGGGCCGCCGTACTTCTGCGCCAGCACCACGTGCCGGCCGCGCGGACCTAGAGTGATCTTGACCGCGTCGGCGAGCTGGTCGACTCCGCGCTCCAGCGCGCGCCGCGCAGTCTCGTCGAACGTGATCTGCTTGGGCATTGCCTGCCTTCCTCACGGGGGAGTCTGGTGGGTCTGGCGTCCCCTCACGGGAACGACCGAGGCCCGTTTGCACAACCGCCCCGCCGGCCCCGGAGGGCCCGCGGGGCGGTTGACGACGGCGAAACCGTCACATTTATGTCAGTTGACAACGGCGAGCACGTCGCGTGCGGAGAGAATCAGGTACTCCTCGCCGTTGTACTTGATGTCGGTGCCGCCGTACTTGGTGTAGATGACGACGTCGCCGACACTCACATCCAATGGGATGCGGTTGCCCTTGTCGTCGATGCGACCCGGGCCCACCGCCAGGACCTTGCCCTCCTGGGGCTTCTCCTTGGCGGTGTCCGGGATGACGATGCCGGATGCGGTCGTCGTCTCTGCCTCGCTGGCCTGAACGACGATCTTGTCCTCGAGCGGCTTGATGTTCACGCTCGCCACGGTGTGACCTCCACTTTCTGGGGTCTTCTAAGAGCTGGCAGGTTGTTTGAGCTGGCTGCTGCCACCCCGCCGTCGCGGGTGTCGAGGCGGCTCGGGCCGTTGTTGGCACTCTGGCGACCAGAGTGCCAATTGGCAGACTACTGTGCCGAGTGCTAACGCTCAACCGGGGTGGTCACAAGTCGACCTCGTCCATCACCTTCGGCATCAGTGGTGAGACGAAGTTCGGTGGGTGGGCGCGGAGATGAGCGGGTTCCCGTTGACGAGGTCGCCGTGAACTCGACGGTACCCATGCGCGGACGCCTGTGGAACGTCAGTGGCGTCGACTTCACGCCAGATCGTTGACATGACATGCGCGTCACGGCCGGTCGGTAGCGGCAGCTCTCGACGGAGCCGGTGCTCATGTGTGCCGTACCGAGGCATCGCAGCTCTTCAAGCACCACCAACCAGGGATGTGGTGATCGATAGGCCCGGGTCGGCGGGGATGTCGAGTGGGGAAGAGGGCGCATCAGCGGCAAGTAGGTGTGCCCCGAGTGCGGCCACCATGGCTCCGTTGTCGGTGCACAGTCGCGGTCGGGGAACCCGCAGCCGCACTCCGGCCACAGAACAGCGTTGCTCAGCCAGCACGCGCAACCGGGAGTTTGCGGCTACTCCACCCCCGATGAGGAGGGTGTCGATGCCCTCATCGGTGGCCGCCCGGACCGCCTTGGCGGTCAGCACGTCTACCACGGCTTCTTGGAAGGCCGCTGCCACGTCGGCTACCGGCACGGTGGTCCCGTGGCGTTGCAGCGCCTCGACATGCCGGGCGACTGCGGTCTTGAGCCCCGAGAAGGAGAAGTCGTAGGGTGCGTCGCCGGGTCCAGTCAGACCACGGGGGAATCGGACGCTGCTCGGATCTCCGTCCCGGGCCGCCCGATCGATGAAGGGCCCGCCGGGAAAGCCCAAACCCAGCAGCCGCGCTACCTTGTCGAACGCCTCCCCCGCGGCGTCGTCGACCGTCGCGCCCAGCGGCGTCATCGTGGCCGTCACGTCGTCCACCATCAGCAGGCTGGAGTGCCCGCCGGACACCAGCATCGCGATCGCCGGCTCGGGCAGCGGCCCGTGCGCCAGCACGTCCACCGCGACGTGCGCCGCGAGGTGGTTGACGCCGTAGATCGGCTTCTCCGCGGCGAGCGCGTAGCCCTTGGCCGCCGCCACCCCGACCAGCAGCGCCCCGGCCAGGCCCGGGCCGCTGGTCACCGCGATCGCGTCGATGTCGGCGAGGGTCACGCC
>JALZCN010000722.1 GCA_030863045.1 Actinomycetota bacterium
GCTGCCGCTGGCCGCCCTGTCCGCCTACCAGGCCACCCAGGCGCTTCCGGTCAGCCGTAAGTGTCGCGCCCTGGCCGCCGCCGGGTACGCGTTGCTCCCGCCCGCCATCGCCGGGCTGGCGCAGGGCCGGCTGGACGTGGTAGTGGCTTACCTGCTCCTTCCGCTGGTGTTGGCCGGTATCGACTCGGTGCTTCGAGGGGGTGGGGCGGTCCGGCGATCCGGCAGCTGGTTGTCTACTGCCGCTGCCACCGCGCTCGGCGTCGCCTTGATCGGTGCCTTTGCGCCGCTACTGCACCTGCTGCTGTTGGCGGTCATCCTCGTCGGCTTTGTGGTCGTGCCGGCTCCCCGGGTGCCGACGCCGCGCCGCGCGATCGGGCTGTTCGCGGTGGTGCTGTTGCCACTGGGGCTGCTCATGCCATGGCCGGCGGTGGTGATTCAACGTCCTGCGGTGCTGCTGCACGGGGTGGGAGCAGTGGTGCCCGAGCAGGCGCCAGGCTGGCTTCACCTGCTCGCGTTGGACCCTGGCGGAGCGGGTGCCGTCCCGTGGGTGGGCGCGCTGGTGGTGGCGGCTGCACTGATCGCACTGGTTGCGCGGCCCTCCTGGTCGATGCTGCCGGGTCTGAGTTTGGTGGTGCTCGGTGTCGCTGCGGCGGCGCTGTTGATTCGGCTGCCGATGCGACCACTCATCGGCGGTGATCCACGTCCGGGATTTACCGGGGGTGCGCTGCTGTTCGCGGGCTGTGGGTTGCTGTTGATCGTGCTGCTGGCAGCCCGTACCGGTGAGCCGACTCGGCGATGGACGGGTCTCCCGTGGGGTCGGGCTCACGAAGGCGGGACCTGGCAGAGTCGAGCCCGGTGGAGTCAAATCCGGTGGGGTCGGCCCTTGTCGGCCACCCCAGTGGTCGGGATAGCGGTGCTGGCGGTCGCAGCCGTCTCGGCGGGCGCCGGCGGGCCCCTCACCGATGATCCACCGGCTGGCCTGCCGGTGTTGGCTCCGTCATTGGCCGCCGAGCTGGCTCGGGCCGGTACCTCCGTTCTGGTCGTAGGAACCAAGGGCGAGCCGGTGCGGCTGACCAGGTCGCGTACCGCGCGTTTCGGTGACGACGACATCGCCCCGTTGCGGGCCACTGGGGTCCGGCTGGAGCGGGTGGCAGCTGCACTGCGGGCCGGTCAACCCGGCGAAACTTCGGCCGCGATCGCCGACGTGGCCGCCAGCGGGGTACAGTTCGTCGTGCTGCCCACGACCGCGCAAGGGGACCGAGCCCTCGCGGTAGCTGGATCATTAGCCCAGGCTGCGCCCCCGACTACAGACGGCAGGCCGGTGTTGCGTGTCGTGCGGCCGGTGCCGGGTGCGGAGCTGTTGGGTCCTGCGTTGGCCGGCCAGGCGCGCACCGGCGCTGCGCCGCCCATCGAGCCGGGCGTAAGCGGAGTCCTGGCGCCCACTCAGCCGCCACGGGTGGCAGTGCAGGTCGCGCCCGGTGCCGAGGGCAGATTGCTCGTGGTTGCGGCCAACGACGAACCAGGCTGGCAGGCCAGCATCAACGGCCGCCCGGTGCCGGTGGTGCGCGGTTGGGGCCATCACGTCGCGGTGCCGGTTCGGGGTACGTCGGCCGAGGTTCGGGTGGTCCGTTCGGACGTCACCCGGAGCACGCTATTACTGATTCAGGGCGCGTTACTCCTGCTGGTGGTAGGGACCGCGGTGCCGTCCCGGCGGCGCTCCAAGCGGTAGTCCGCCGCGATCGTTCAGCCCGCCTCCGCTGGACCGTCGATGCTGTTCGGATCGCGACCCAGATAGCTCGCGACCTGTTCGACCAGTACTTCATGGATGAGGTCGGACAGGTCACCACCGTTCTGCGCCCGAGTTTCCAGCGGGCGTCGGTAGAGCACGATGCGGGCTCGGGTCGGTAGGCCGGCTCCATCTACCCCGGCTGGCACCAGGCGCGCCAGCGGTATCTTGCCGTCCTCCACGACGTCACTGCCCCAGGTGACCGTGGCCGGATCACAGTCAGTGACCTCTGGGACCTCGTCGACGGCGACATCGAGCTTGTCAAGCTCAGTGTGCCAGCGCGAGTCGATCGGTTCGAGGGCATCCAGCACGATGGCGTCGAACCGTTCCGAGGGGCTGCGGGCAGCGGGCAGAGTGGCGGGAAACAGCGATCCACGAATCCCG
>JALZCN010000002.1 GCA_030863045.1 Actinomycetota bacterium
CGCACCCACGAGAACACTGGACAGCACCAGCAGCGCGATGGCGATCGCGGGTAGTTGCAGGTTGCGCAGCACCGCGCCGACAAAGAAGGCCACCGCACAGATCACCGCGATGCACAGCAGTATAATCTTGGCTGGGAGCACGGCATTGAGGTCTGTGTAGCTTGCCCCGGTGAACAGCGGATTACGCCGGGAGAACAGCAGGTCGTAGCGATCCAGGAAGTAGCCCACGGCCTTCAGCAACACGAAAACGCCCGCGAGTACCGCGAGCTGGACCCGGGCCGGGCCGGACAGCTGACCTCCCCGGCCCGCCAGCCGTAGTCCCCCGAACAGATAGTGAGTGATCAAGGCCCCGAGGAAGGAGATCACCACTGCGACGAACGCCCAACCCAGCAGCTTGTGATAAAAGGGCAGCTCGAAAGCATAGAAACTGACGTCCTTGCCGAACTGGGGATCCGAGACACCGAAGCTGACGCCCTGCAGGAACATCTGCACCGTCTGCCAGTCGCTCAGCGCGGACAATCCGGCAATCAGCCCCACCAGTAGCGGTACGGCGACGCCCACTAGCCGCAGCCGTGCGACGATCGCGGTGCGGTACCGGGCCACCGGATCTTCCGGTCCCACCACCGGCACGAAAACCGGCCGGGTGCGGTACGCGATCACTATGTTCAACGCGAGTAATCCGCCGACCACCAGCCCGACGATCACCATCTGCACCAGGCGAGTTGTCAGAACAGTGGAGAACACCGAGCTGAAGCCCACCTCCTTGAACCACAACCAGTCGACGTATGTGTCGATCAGCCGAGATCCGATGATCAGCGCCAGCAGTGCGCCGGCTCCAACGGTGATCAGGATGCGGGCACGGGGAGAAAGGGCGGGAACTCCGACGGGGGGCCTGTTGGCCACAGGACACGCTCCTGGAGACGACGGCGGTGCAGGCGGACCTCCCCTGTGGCCAAGCCACGCCGGGTGAAGTCCTGCCTGTCCAACTCTACGGAGGGCCTCGGGGTTCCGATTTCTGGAGCCAGCGCTGGGCCGGTTTTCGGCACCAGTGCAACGATGGCCGGATGAGCCAGCCGCAGCCGTCGCCTTCGATGCTGTCCCAAGCGTTGCCTGCCACTGCCCGGGAGGTCGAGGAGTTCGTCGCGGCCGCCGGATGGGACCAGCAGCCGCAGCTGTTTGCACTGGTGGCCACCACGATGCTGCTGGCCAGCCAACCAGAACTGGCCGATCAGCTGGACCCGCAAACCGCGCTCACACCAGTCGCCCAAGACGCTCTGCCTGAAGGCGAGCTGGACGCCGCGCTGGCGGGCATTGAATGGCCCGACTCGGTCGCCGGCTGCGCGTTGGCCCAAGAAATCGTGGTGCTCCCGCCCGAGGCCGAAGCCGATCTCAGCGAGCTGCCCGGTGACCCAGCGCGGGCCCGTAGCGTTGCGGCCCAGCACCCGCAGCGGCGGGAGGGCAGGCTGGTCGCGGCCGTGCTCCGGGACGGGTTCGGAGCCTGCGTGCTGCGGTTGCGACCCCCCGCTGGAGACAGCCAGGGGCACGACGAGATGGTGGAAAACCCGGAGCTTGCCCCGAACCTGCTCCGCGCGCTATTGGCGACGTTGCGCTAGCGCACTCAGGAGGCGCAGCCAGGTGGCTGCTGGCCGGCTCGCACTGCGTCCAGCGCTTGCACCGCTTCTGCCAAGGTGCCGACCCGTACCAGCCGCAGGCCGTCCGGGACGCGCGATATGGCCTCCGCGCAGTTGCCGCCGGGCACCAGGAACACCGATGCCCCCGCCTCCCGGGCCCGAATCATTTTGAGCGGAACCCCTCCGACCGGACCCACCTGGCCATCCGTGGTGATCTCCCCGGTGCCCGCTACGAAGGTGCCACCGGTCAGTGGGCCCAGCGTCAACTTGTCCACGATCGCCAGCGCGAACATCAGGCCCGCTGACGGACCGCCGACGTCGCTAAGGCTGATGGCGATGCCGAAATTCACGTTGGGGGAGTCGGCAACCCCGACGCCCAAGTAGCCACGGTCAGATCGAACTCCCGCCCCCAAGCTGATCGCCGTTTCCTGTGGCGGCGCGTCACCGCGCTGGAAGCGCACCCGAACCAGCTGCCCGGGGCGGCTGTCCGCGAGCACATCGACCACTTGCTGTGCGGTGTGGACCTCCCGACCGTCGACGGCCAGCAAGCGATCTCCAACAACGAGTGTTCCGCTCGCAGCTCCATCGGCGGCTACCTGGCCGGCCACCACCTCGGTCGGGTAACCCAAGTAACGCAACGCAGCGGTCTTGGCATTGGTCTCGGAGTCCCGGAACAGCTCTTGGCTCTGCTTTTCGACCTGTTCGTCAGACAGCGCAGGCGGGAAGATCTCGTCGCGGGGAACCAGCGCGCTACGCCCGGATATCCACAACGTAAGCGCCCCATAGAGGGTCACGTTGTCGACCACCGAAACCGTCGTCATGTTGAGCTGGCCAGTGGTGGGATACGTCTGGGTGCCCCTGATGTCCACCACCGTCTTGCCTGCCACCACTCCGAGCGTGTCGAAGGTGGGTCCGGGACGAAGCGCGACA
>JALZCN010000011.1 GCA_030863045.1 Actinomycetota bacterium
ATCACCTACTTCGTCGCCCGTGAGCACCTGCTCACCCTGGTGTCGGCCCTGCGCGACGACGAGGCGCTGCGCTTCGAGCTGTGCAGCTCGGTGTCCGGGGTGGACTACGGGCCGGCCACGGCCCAGCGATTGCACTCGGTCTACCACCTCACCTCGATGACCTACCGGCGCCGGATCCGGCTGGAGGTCGTCGTTGACATCGAGGACGCCCACGTGCCCAGCGTGGTTGAGGTCTACCCGACCGCTGACTGGCACGAGCGGGAGACCTGGGACATGTTCGGGGTCGTCTTCGATGGTCACCCGGCGCTGACCCGCATCCTCATGCCCGACGACTGGGACGGCCACCCGCAGCGCAAGGATTACCCGCTCGGTGGGATCCCGGTGGAGTACAAGGGAGCCGAGATTCCACCGCCAGACCAGCGGAGGGCCTACTCGTGACGAGCCGTAAGGCCGAGCCGGCGCATACGGTCGCCTCCGGAACCAGCGACACGGCCAGCAACACCGCCGGGCCGGACCCCTACGCCGCTACTGCGCGGGAGACCACCGAGGGCCGGGTGTACACCGTCACCGGCGGTGATTGGGACAGCCTGATCGACGACTGGCGCCACGACGAACGCATTGTGGTCAACATGGGTCCGCAGCACCCGTCCACGCATGGCGTGCTGCGGCTGGTCCTGGAGCTGGAGGGCGAGGTCGTCACCCAAGCCAGGTCGGTGATCGGCTACCTGCACACCGGCATCGAGAAGAACTGCGAGTACCGGAACTGGACCCAGGGCGTCACGTTCGTCACCCGCATGGACTACCTGTCGCCGCTGTTCAACGAGGCGGCATATTGCCTGGGCACCGAGAAGCTGCTGGGAATCACCGCGCCGCGACGCGCGCAGGTGATCCGGGTGCTGCTCATGGAGCTCAACCGGGTCGGCTCGCACTTGGTGGCGATAGCCACCGGCGGGATGGAGCTCGGCGCGCTGACCGGCATGACCGCCGGGTTCCGCGAGCGCGAGGAGGTCCTGCACCTGCTGGAGTTCCTCACCGGCCTGCGGATGAACCACGCGTTCATCCGACCCGGCGGCGTCGCCCAGGACCTGCCTGAGGACTACGACACCAAGATCCGCGCCTTCCTAAAAATCATGGACTCCCGGCTGCCCGACTACGACAAGCTGCTCACCGGGCAGCCGATCTGGAAGCAACGGCTGCAGAAGGTGGGCTACCTGCCTCTGGATGGCTGCCTGCAGCTGGGCGTCACCGGTCCGATCCTGCGTAGCGCCGGCCTGGAGTGGGACCTGCGCAAGGTCGAGCCGTACTGCGGCTACCAGGAGTACGACTTCGAGGTCCCCACCTCCACCGACGCCGACTGCTACGCCCGCTACATGCTGCGCGTCGAGGAGATGCACCAGTCACTCAAGATCGTGAAGCAGTGCCTGGACAAGCTCGAGCCCGGCCCGGTCATGGTGGAGAACGCCAAGATCGCGTGGCCGGCCCAGCTGTCCATCGGGTCCGATGGGATGGGCAACTCGCTGGAGCACGTCCGCAAGATCATGGGACAGTCGATGGAGTCGCTAATCCATCACTTCAAGCTGGTCACCGAGGGCTTCGCCGTCCCACCGGGCCAGGTCTACTCCACCGTGGAGTCGCCCCGCGGCGAGCTGGGCTACCACCTCGTCTCCGACGGAGGGACCCGGCCGCTGCGAGTTCACGTCCGGGACCCCAGTTTCGTCAACCTGCAGTCCATGCCGGCGATGAGCGAGGGCGGCCTGGTGGCCGACGTCATCGCCGCGGTGGCGTCGATCGACCCGGTGATGGGAGGCGTGGACCGATGAGCTCTCCCAACAACGCAGCCGGCAACCCGGCCTTCACCGCGCGGCCCGTGGAGGCGTCGGAGGCTGCGGATCAGGCGGCGGCGATGACCCTGTCCACCGCGCAGGACGTGCCAGTGGAGCGGCCCGTGCGGGTGGACACCAGCGTGTTCGATGGGCAGACCAGGCAGCGGGCGCAGGAGATCATCGCGCGCTACCCGCAGCCCCGCTCGGCGCTGCTGCCCCTGCTGCACCTGATGCAGAGCGTGGAGGGGTATGTCAACCAGGCCGCGATCGCGTTCTGTGCGGAACTGTTGGAGATCACGACCGCAGAGGTGAGCACGGTGGCCACCTTCTACACGATGTACAAGCGCAGGCCCGGTGGCGAGCACCTGGTCAGCGTGTGCACCAACACGCTGTGCGCAGTGTTGGGTGGTGACGAGATCTACGCCAGGCTGCGCACGCGGCTGGGGGTGGGTCACGAGGAGACCGCCGGCCTGCCGGGTTCGAAGGGCTCGATCACCCTGGAGCACGCGGAATGCCTGGCGGCCTGCGATTTTGCTCCGGTGCTGCAGGTGAACTACGAGTTTTACGACAACCAGACTCCGGAGTCGGCGGTGGAGCTGGTGGACGCGCTACGTCGCGGGGAACGGCCCCCGCCGACCCGTGGAGCGCTGTTGACCGACTGGCGGACCGTCGAGCTGCAGCTAGCCGGCTTCTTCGGGGAGCCCGAGGAGCTGCGGGACGCGGTGGACGGGCCGTCGGCGGCGAAGGAGACGCTAGCCGGTAACCGGCTCGCCGAGGACAGAGGCTGGCAGGCACCGGCCATGCCGGACAAAGCCCCGCCACTGCCCCAGGGCGCGGAAAAACAGTGACGAATTCGACAGGAGGAGCGGTGACCGAGCGGACGCTCACCCCGGTGTTGACCCGGCGGTGGCTGTCGCCGAAATCTTGGACCCTTGACACCTACACCCAGCTTGACGGCTACACCGCGCTTCGCACCGCGCTGGCCGCGCACCCCGATCAGTTGATCCAGCTGATCAAGGACTCCGGCCTACGGGGGCGTGGCGGCGCCGGTTTTTCCACCGGCATGAAG
>JALZCN010000471.1 GCA_030863045.1 Actinomycetota bacterium
CCTAGACCCCACCGAGCCGGGTGCAATCGGATTGCTGGAAGCGCACGGGACAGCAACTCCGGCCGGCGACGGGACCGAGGTGGCGTCGTTGACTCGGGTGTTCGGGCCGCCCAACGGCGCGGGCCACGACATCGGCATCGGTTCGGTGAAGTCAATGATCGGCCACGCGATGCCGGCCGCCGGCGTTGCCGGACTGATCAAGGCCGCGCTGGCCGTGCATCACGGTATGCTCGCCCCCACCTTGCACTGCGAGGACCCCCACCAAGCGCTGGCCACGTCCCGCTTTGCGCCGGTCACCGAGGCTCGACCGTGGACCACCACCGTCGGGCGCACACCACGCCGGGCTGCGGTCAACGCATTCGGATTTGGTGGCATCAACGCGCACGCCATATTGGAGCAGCCGCCGGAAGCCCGGCGCGCCCGAAAAGCGAAGCCGTGCGGTTCTGAGCGGGTGCTGCTGCTGGCCGGGGCCGGACCGGATGCGGTGGCCCGGCAACTCCAGGCGCCCGACGCCGGCCTGCTCGATCGAGACGACGCAGGCTCCCCACCTGACGGTGGTTCCTGCCGGCTAGCCATTGTCGGGCCCACCCCGCGCCGGCTGGCGCTGGCCCGCAAGATCGTCGAACAGGGCAAGCCGTGGCGCGGCCGCGACGACGTCTGGTACACCGCCACCCCGCTGCACCCGGAGCCCGCGCCCGGTCGGCTGGCTTTCGTCTTTCCCGGTCTGGAGCAGGGATTCGAGCCCCGAACCGACGACATCGCTGACCATTTCGGGTTGGACCGGCCGGATCTCGGCGACACCACCATACTCGGCCGTCACGGCCTCGGCGTGTTCACCGTTGGCCGGCTACTGGACGCGGCGTTGCGAGAGATCGGCGTGGTGCCCGACTTGGTGGCGGGGCACAGCGTCGGTGAATGGAACGCGATGGCCGCGGCCGGCATCTACCCACGGCGGGCCGTCGAGGAACTCATCGCCTCGTTCGACCCCGCCGCGCTGGAGGTCCCTGACGTGGTGTTTGCCGCATTGGGCTGTGGGGCCCGACGGGCCGCCGAGGTGGTTGGCGGCGTGAACGAGGTCGTGCTATCACACGACAACTGCCAAAGCCAGTCGATCATCTGCGGTACCGAAACCGCGGTCGTTGCGGTGCTGGATCGGCTTCGAGCGGGCGGGGTTACCGGCCAGGTGCTGCCGTTCCGGTCCGGTTTCCATTCACCGATGCTGGAACCCTATCTGCGCAAATTCCTGGACGCTTTCGCCTGCGTACCAGTGCGACCGCCGATTCGCCCGATCTGGTCGGCTACCATCGTCGATCGCTACCCCGACGATCCGGACCGCATCCGCGAGCTCGCTGCACGCCATCTCCTCGAACCAGTTCGCTTCGGCCCGCTCATCCGGCGGCTGTACGACATGGGGACCCGGGTCTTCGTCCAAGTCGGCACCGGAAGCCTGCCGGGATTCGTGGACGATACGTTGGCCGGCCGGCCGCACCTCGCCGTCAGCGCCAACACTCCCCGGCGGTCCGGGCTTGACCAGCTCCGTCGGGTCGCCGCCGCACTGTGGGCGGAGGGCTGGGCACCTCGGTTTGATCGGCTGCCGGGTGCGTCGTCGATCCGGACGCCACAGGTTCGGTCCACCTCCTACCGACCCACCATGACCCTCGATCTAGGTGCGCCGCTGATCCGGCTCGGGAACGCAGTCACGGCGTTGGCTCCAGCAGCGGCCACACCTGCGCTGGGTACACGTGAAGTGCAGCCGCAGCCGTCCGCCGCAGGGCACCCAGTGCTCGCCGAGTTCGACGCCGCACTGCGAGATGCCACCGTCGCCGCCACGGATGTCCTCGATTCCTGGGAGCAGGCAACCCAACCGACCATCCCTATGCAGGCCACTACGACCCACACCCTCTCCCTGCAGACCATGCCCTATCTCGCTGACCACTGCTTTTACCGGCAGCCGGAGGGCTGGCCCGAGCCGGCCGACCGTTACCCGGTGGTGCCACTGACCACGCTCCTCGAGTTGATGGCAGACTCCGCACGAGCCCTGAGCCCTGGCCGCACGGTCATGGGG
>JALZCN010000029.1 GCA_030863045.1 Actinomycetota bacterium
TTCCGAAACCCATGCGCGAAGCGGGTATCCCGCTGCCGGGTAACCGGTCGGGGGGTGTCATCGCTGTCCGTTATACCGCTGGCCGTGCGGCTTATCAGCCGCGTAGGGGTGCAAGGTATAGCGGATAACACGGTCATTCGACTCCGTACGCTCCAGCCGGAAGCCGGGCTCGTCAGACGGCCGCTGCACGATGAAGGACAGTGCGACGGTCTGCTTGCCGTAATTCGGGTTGTAGGCGTTGAGCCTGATGTAGTGCTCAGGCTTTGCCTTGCGGCACTCGTTCACCTCACCGAGCACCCCGGCGGCGTCGTGGAGGTCGAACATCGGCAGCCCCCACATCTCCCAGTAGGTGTTGCGGGGATGCGGGTCGTCGGTGAACTCCACCGAGCAGGGCCAGCCATTGTCCAGTGCGTACTGGATCTGCTTGGTGATCTCTTCGTCGGTGAGCTCGGGCAGGAAGGAGAAGGTTCCCTGAGTGATATGCATCGTCGGCACTCCAATCAGCTTGAGGTCGGCGTCTCGACGACGTCAGGCATGTCGGTCGACTCGTAGTTGAACGAGATGTCGCCCCACGTCGACAGGGCGATGTCCAGCTCACGGCTCTTCTTGGCAGCCGCCTTCAGGATGTCCTGCGCCTCCTTGCGGTAGTCCCGGCCCTCATTCCGAGCCTTGATGATCGCCTCCAGCGCAACCCGGTTCGCGGTGGCACCCGCGGAGATACCCATCGGATGGCCGATCGTGCCGCCACCGAACTGCAGGACCACGTCCTCGCCGAGAAAGTGCAGCAGATCACCCATCTGCGCGGCGTGGATCCCACCCGAGGCCACCGGCATGACACCCGGCATCGACCCCCAGTCCTGGTCAAAGAGAATCCCCTTGATGGGATCGCGGGTCAGCTTTTGGAGCCGACACGTGTCGTAGTACCCGGCGGTGGCGTTCGGGTCACCTTCCAGCTTGCCGACCACAGTGCCCGCGTGGATGTGATCCACCCCGGCCAACCGCATCCACTTGGCGATCACCCGGAAGTTCACCCCGTGGTTCTTCTGCCGGGTGTAGGTGGCGTGCCCGGCCCGGTGCAGGTGCAGGATCAGGCCGTTGGCCCGGGCAAACTTCGCCATCGACTGGATCGCCGTGTACCCGATGGTGAGGTCGATCATGATGATGACGGTGCCGAGTTCCTTGGCGAAGGTGGCCCGCTCGTACATGTCCTCCATGGTGCCCGCGGTCACGTTGAGATAGTGGCCCTTGACCTCGCCGGTGGCCGCCGAGGCGCGGTTCACGCCCTCCATGGCGTACAGGTACCGGTCGCGCCAGCGCATGAACGGCTGGGAGTTGATGTTCTCGTCGTCCTTGGTGAAGTCCAGCCCGCCACGCAGCGCCTCGTAGACGACCCGGCCATAGTTACGGGCTGACAGGCCAAGCTTGGGCTTGGTGGTAGCGCCCAGCAACGGCCTACCGAACTTGTCCAGGTACTCCCGCTCCATGACGATCCCGTGCGCAGGGCCTTGGAAGGTCTTGATGTAATGCAGCGGGATGCGCATGTCCTCCAGGCGCAGCGCCTTGAGCGCCTTGAACCCGAACACGTTTCCGATGATCGACGAGGTGAGGTTGGCGATCGACCCCTCCTCGAACAAGTCGATGTGGTAGGCGATGTAGGCGATGTACTGGTTCTCAACACCCTGGACAGCGTCTACCCGGTAGCACTTCGCCTGATAGGTGTCGTAGCTGGTGAGCCGGTCGGTCCACACCACCGTCCACGTCGCAGTCGAGGACTCGCCAGCGACCGCCGCGCCGGCTTCCTCCGGTGGTACCCCGGGCTGCGGGGTGATCCGGAACGCGCACAGGACGTCGGTGTCTTTGGGCTCGTAGTCGGGCAGCCAGTACCCCATCTCGGCATAGGGGATGACCCCGGCTGACCAGCGATCGGCCTTTTTCTCAGTTTTGGGGGCTTCGGTGTCAGTCACGCTTCGCCTCCTTGGCGAGTTGAGACGACTGTCTGTTCACTACCGAGCCTGGCGGTAAATAATTAGCCTGTCCATCAAGTCTTCGCCAACGATCGTGTAGAGATCGCTCAGGCTTGCGAGGTGGCTGTGACGGAGTCACGTTTGCGTACCTTGGTCGCGTTGGCCGCGACCGGCTCGGTGCGAGGTGCCGCCAGCCGGCTGACGGTCACCGAGTCCGCGGTGTCGGCCTCGATCGGAGCGCTGGCCCGCGAGCTCGGCGTGCCCCTGGTAGAGCCGGTCGGCCGGGGGCTGCGGTTGACCCCGTCCGGCACGGTCTACGCCCGTTACGCCCGCCGGGTGCTGGGCCTGCTCGACGAGGGTGCGGCGGCCGCGGTCCAGGAGCTCGACCCCGAGCGGGGCCGGTTGCGGCTGGCCGCGGTCACCACCGCCGGGGAACACCTGCTGCCCGCCCTGCTGGCCGCGTTCCGCCGCCGGCACCCGGGAATCGCACTGGCGCTGGAGGTGGCACCCAGCGCGCAGGTGTGGGATCTGGTCAGCGCCCACGAGGTCGACCTG
The DNA here is from genome assembly GCA_030863045.1 of Actinomycetota bacterium. Lineage (GTDB taxonomy): Bacteria > Actinomycetota > Actinomycetes > Mycobacteriales > Pseudonocardiaceae. The sequence goes on from JALZCN010000029.1 coordinate 2,520, forward strand.
GTCATCGCCGGACGGCCGCCCTCGGGGGTCGAGGCGCGGGTGCTGGCCACCAAGCCCAACGAACTCGTGGTGGCGGCGGCGCCCTCGGTCGCCGAGATGTTCGACTGGGTGACCACCCCCTGGCTGCTGCGCGAGGAGGGTTCGGCAACCCGCACGAGGGTGGAGG
>JALZCN010000478.1 GCA_030863045.1 Actinomycetota bacterium
GCCCTACTCCGAGCACTAGCCACCCGACTACGCGAAACCCTCGACACCGACGCCGTCGTCCGATACACCCTGCGCCTACTCGAACAAGACCCCTACGACGAACAAGCCCACCTCACCCTCGTCACAGTCCTCCACGACGCCGGACGCCTCGGCCAAGCCCGCCACCACTACCACAACTACGTCCACCGCATGCAAGAAATCGACGTCCCACCACGTCCAATGCCGAACACGGCATCCCGCAAACTAGCCGCCGGCTAACAGAAGCCACCGCCGGCCACTCCAATCCCAGGTCTGTCAACTTAACGGTGTAACTGGATCTTGTGGGGTGTTACTTGCATCCGGCGGACAGGCGTCCGTCGAAGGTGATCTCGAAGGCGTTGAGGGCGGCTTTCCATCGGTTGGACCAGCGTTGCTGGCCTTTGCCGGTGGGGTCCAGGCTCATGATTGCGAGGTAGACGCACTTCAGCGCGGCGACCTCGGTGGGGAAGTGCCCCCGGGCGTTGACCGCGCGCCGGATCCGGGCGTTGATGCTCTCGATGGCATTGGTGGTACAAATGATCGTGCGGATTTCCCGGTCAAAGTGGAGGAAGGGTACGAACTCCGCCCAGGCGCTGGTCCAGAGCCGGATGATCGCAGGATACTTCTTTTCCCACTTTTCACTGAAATCGGCGAAGCCATCCAGCGCGGCGGACTCCGAGGGCGCGGTGTAGATGGGTTTGAGGTCGCGGGCGATCGCCGCCCAGTCCTTCTTTGAGGCGTATTTGAACGAATTGCGCAACAAATGGACGATACATGTTTGCACGATCGTCTGGGGCCAGATGGCCGCGATCGCCTCGGGTAAGCCCTTCAGCCCGTCGCACACGACGATCAGGCAGTCCTGGGTGCCCCGGTTCTTGATCTCGGACAGGACCCGCATCCAGTACTTCGCGCCCTCCCCGTCGCCATGCTCCCCAGCCCAGAGCCCCAGGATGTCGCGATGCCCGTCGACGGTGACCGCCAGCGCGACGTAGATCGGCCGGTTCGCCACATTACCGTCCCGGATCTTCACGTTCACACAATCAATGAAGATCACCGGATACACCGGATCCAGCGGTCGGTTCTGCCACGCCGCCATCCCCTCCATCACCCGGTCAGTAATGGCCGAGATGGTCTGCTTTGACACCTGGGCCCCATAAATCTCAGCCAGATGCGCACAAATCTCACCATGGGTCAGCCCCTTGGCCGACAACGAAATCACCAAATCATCAACTCCGGACAGCCGCCGCTGCCGCTTGCCCACGATCACCGGCTCAAACGCCGACTCCCGATCTCGCGGCACCTCAATGGCCACCGGGCCAACCTCGGTCACCAGTGTCTTCGGTCGCGTCCCGTTCCGCGAATTCCCGCCATTACGGCCTGCCGGATCATGCTTGCCGTAACCAAGATGGTCATCCATCTCGCCCTCCAGGGCGGATTCGACCACCACCTTGGTCAACCGGCCCAGCAGGCCACCCTCCCCGGTCAGCTTCAGGCCCTCGGCCCGCGCCCGATCGACCAGCTGCCGGACCAGCTGCTCATCCGAGCCCTCCGTCGGCTCGGCTGACACATCCATCGACACAACAGTCACAGGTGCCTCTCCAGTCTCAGGAGTTACACCGTTGAGATTACAGTCCCGCACAGCATTAATCATGAGCTTGGGAATCCTGTAGTGCGTGCTCATCGCACGGCAACAGAACGCAGTGTGTCGGCTTGCTGGCAAGGCAGGTGCGGGGGTGTTATAGCCCACTGTTTTGGGTATCCCCCGGCATGAGTGAGGCGGGTGCGCCGGGCGACAGGGCGCAGGAGCTCATGGCGCAGGTCGCCCAGAAGACCCGGCAGGTGCGTGCCCAGGCGATCGCGAGGGCCCTGTAGTTGACGGGAGTTGCGGCGCAGCCGGCCCGGGCTCGGCGGTGGACGCGGGTGCTGGCCGTGCTGGCATTGCTGATGCGCCGTCGTCGACGTCGGCAGGAGGAGGACTCGTGAAGATTCTCTACAGGCCGCTGAGCATGCTCGTCAGCGTGCTCGGTGGGATCCTCGCCGGTGCGGTGTTCAAGAAGGTGTGGGCAGTGATGTCCGGTGAGGAGGAGGCTCCAGAGGCCACCTCACCGGAGTACAGCACCAAGGAGGTGCTGGTTGCCGCCGTGGTCCAGGGCGCGATCTTTGCCGGGGTGAAGGCCGCGGTGGACCGGGCCGGCGCTAAGGGTTTCAAGAAGATCACCGGTGAGGAGCTCGGAACGTAGACGCGGCTGCCTGTCGGCTACCTGCAGGACGATTCCCTGCCGCGCTGTCGCCTCCGACGTTTTCCTCGTGCTTTCGAGACGATCGACCGACGCTGGCGCAAGAGGCGGTGAGAATGGTGGGACAGCAGCAAGCGGCTTCGGGACGTGCTACGGGTAGCGGCCCGGAAGGCCCCACTGAGCTGCCCATGCGCTCGTGGTGGGCGGTGCTCAAGCGCACGGTGCGGGAGTTCAGCAGGGACAATCTCACGGATTGGGCCGCAGCGCTGACTTAAGAGCTTCCGCCAATACGGCCGTGCCTGCTGCGCGCCGCCCAGCACGCGCCCGCGTCGTTCACTTCACCCCACGCACCGGAATGCGACGCTCGCGTGCTCGAGCGGGAGCGGGGTGGCCATGTCAGCGTCTCAGTAGATCCTGTTCCCAGGACTCGGTCACGGGCAGTGTGCTGCCGTCATCAAGCTCGTGCACCCCGACCCGCCGGATGCGCACCCCTCAGGTGGCGCCGGGAAGGTCACCCCGGCGGTGAGCACACGGGCGTCGTACCCGACCTGGCGGACAGGAGCGGGGTCCAGCGGCAGCGCGGTCACGATCCTGCATTCAACCAGGCACTCCCGAGGCCGGGACCGCGCC
>JALZCN010000084.1 GCA_030863045.1 Actinomycetota bacterium
GGGCAGTGGAACTGCTCACCGGCGCTGAGCGAGGTCAGCGCACGAGCACAGCGCAGTCGACCGGCACCGGGTTGGTGCACGAGGCGTTGTTCTACCTCGACGCCGACGACTACGCCCTCAGCATTGCGCGCTTCCTGCAGGAGGGGCTCGAGAGGGCACAACCGGCGCTGGTGGCGGTGCCGGGTTCACGCGTCGATGAGCTCCGATCGGCGATGGGCCAAGACGCCAAACGGGTCCGGTTCGTGGACATGGCCGAGGTAGGTCGCAATCCCGGCCGGATCATCCCGACGGTGCTCCACACGTTCGTTGCCGAGCATCGACTGCATCGGGTACGCATCGTGGTTGAACCGATCTGGCCGGGGCGGTCCGCGGCGGAATACCGGGTCGCACTGCAACACGAAGCTCTCGTCAACGTCGCCATGGCGGACCAGGCGGCAACCATCCTGTGCCCGTACGACCGGCAGGGCCTGGACGCGGCAGCCCTGGCGCAGGCCCGGCAGACGCATCCGGTGCTGATCGATGGCGTCCAGCAGAAGGCCAACGCGGACTACGACGACCCTCGTGCCATTGCTGACGGGAGCCTTCGGTCGTTACCCGATTCCCCAGACTGGTGGGGCGACATGCTGGTCTTCAGCTCCGCGGATGACTTGGCCGCGATCCAGCGGTTCGTCGAGAGCCGGTCGCTGCGGATGGGCCTGCGCGCCCAACGAGTGACCGATCTGTGCCGAGCGGTCAGAGAGGTCGCCACCAATACTCTGGTGCACACCAGTGCGGCGGGTGTCCTGTCGCTGTGGCAGGACCCGGACACCGGCACACTGGTCTGCGAGATCATCGACAGCGGCCAACTGCCTCACCGGCTAGTCGGCCGGATTCCGCCCGCTCCGTGGGAGCCGCACGGCTACGGCTTGATACAGGTCAATACCCTGTGCGACCTGGTCGAGATCCCGACCGGCCAGATCGGCACCGGTACCACAGTCCGTCTGCACATGCGCCTGACCTGACCCTGCCGTTATTCAAAGCCAACTCCCGTAGGCCGGGCACCGCTGATGGTGGTCAGCCCTGCATACGCGAGTTCGACAGCCGAGCTGCCCGGGTGGGGGCGGACCGCTCTGTGGAACAACAGACGTCACGAACGTGCGTCGTGCATTGCTTGGTAGATGCGCTTATCGGATATCGGGTAGGGGGTGCGGAGTTGCTGGGCGAAGTAGCTGACCCGTAATTCCTCGATCATCCAACGGATCTGCTGCACATCCGGATGGTTGCCGAGCTCGTGACGCAATTGCTGGTAGGCCTGTTCAACGGCCCGAACCCGGACCATCCAGTCCCGGTCGCGATCCGGATCGCGGGGCAGCTTGTCGAGCCTGCACGTGATGGCCTGCAGATAGCGAAAGAGGTCAGGCAACCGCTGCGCGCCAGTCGCCGTGACGAAGCCCGGTCCCACCAAGCTGGTCAGCTGGGCGCGGACGTCGGCGATCGAGGATGCCAGCGCTGGTGCGGTGAGTTCAGCCAGCCGCGCCTCGACGGTGTGTGCCACGGCCAAGATGCGCTGTACATGGGTGACCACGGCACGGCCCGCGTCGGCCAGCTCGGCCTGAGCCCGGTCCCGCAGCCGGGTGAAGCCGTCCTGGTCATAGGGCGGCCCGCCGCAGGCGGCGATCAGGGCGTCAGCGGCGCAATCGACGCAATCGGCCAGTAATGACTCCGTGCTGCCGTGCGGATTTCGGGCCAGCACCAACCTCGCTTGCCGGTCGAGGCTGCGCTGCACCGATCTGATCAGCCCGGGCATGGCGAGCAGCACTAGGCGCCGAGTGCCCGCCCACATCACCCGCTGCTGCTCTGCGCGGGTGGGCAGCAGGGCGATGGAGACCGTCGCGCCCTCGTCCACCAACGCGGGGTAGGCGGTGACCACATGGCCGGCCTGTTCCTGCTGGACGGTTTGTGGCAAGGTCCCGAAATCCCAGTTGTGCAGGCCACGGCGTTCCAATCCACCACCTGCCGCGGCCAGCGTGGCCCGCAACTGCGGCTGCAACTGGCGGGTCAGCGCCGCGAGGTCCTTACCCTGCGCGACCGTGGCCTTGCCGTCGCGTACCCGAAAAGTGATCTTCAAGTGGTCCGGCACCCGATCTAGTTGCCAATCCACGCGGCGCACCGTCAGGCCTGCCTGCTGTAGCTCGCGCTCCAGGGCGTCCAGCAG
>JALZCN010000086.1 GCA_030863045.1 Actinomycetota bacterium
GTTAACGGCTACCTGCTCTGCGCCCCGGCGCTGGTTTACCGAGCTCGCCGGAACCCCGAAGCGACGCAACATTGGTAGCCGTTTGAGGTGACAACGCGGGGGTTGGCGGTACTTGAGAGCACGCAACTAATCGACGGTGAACGGGTCGTAGGTGATCCGGTCGAGCGGGGTGCCGGCGACGAGCATTCGGGACACGGTGGCTCGGATCATCGCGGGGGAGCCGCAGATCAGCACGTCCCGGTCGGCCCAGGCGCCGAAGCGAGTGACCACATCCGCCAGCGTGCCGCGCTCGAACCCGGCCATCCGCGGAGACGTTTCGACGACTGGGATCACCCGCAGCCAGGGATTCGTGGCGGTCATGGCGTTGAGCGTGTCGAGGTCAGGCAGGTCGGCGCGGGTGCGGCCACCGGCGAACATTGTCACCTGCGGGTTGTCGCCCCACCGGCTGAGCTCCTCGAGGATGGCGCGCATGGGGGCGGTACCGGTACCGCCGGCGACCATCACCACATCCCGACCCGACGCCCGATCCACCGTCATGACACCCATCGGCGCGCCGATCCGCCAGGTGTCGCCGACCTGGGTGTGGCCGACGATCGACCGGCTGACCGAGCCGCCCGGCACGGCTCGGATGTGGAACTCGATCGACCCGTCCACACGCGGGGCGTTGGCCGGAGACAGGTTGCGCCACAGCCGCGGCCGCTGAGGTATCTCCACGCTGACGTACTGCCCGGCCCGGTATGGCACCGGCCGATCAGGGATGACACGCACCACCGCCAGGTCCCAGGTCAGCCGCTGATGATCGATAACCCGCGCGGTCCACCATGCGGGGCCGGTGTCGGCGTCGGCCGCTTCCAGCATCGTCTTGGCGATCAACCCGTAGGCATCCCGCCACGCTTTCTCCACCTGGGGTGTCCACGCTGCACCTGCGTACTGTTTCAGCGCGGTCACCAGGGCAGTCCCCATCACGTCGTAGTGCTGCGCCAGCACGCCGAACTTGCGGTGGTCCCGACCGAGCTGGCGCAGGAACGGCACCAGCTCGTCGGGCCGGTCGATGTTCTGCACGATGTGCGCCAGGGCACGCCAGAACCGGCTGCGCTGCACCTCCATGTTCGCCGCGAACAGCTCGCGGGTGGCTGGAGCCATCGCGAACAACATCGCATAGAAGAACTGGACGACCTCGCCGGAGCGCGGCTGGATCTGAGCGAAGCTGTCGCGGATCAGCCGCACCATGACCACGGCCGTACCTGAGCGGTAGGGCTCGCGGTCGGGGAGGGGCACTGGGCTCCCCAGGGCATCGGCTGTCATGGTCCGGGAGCGTCTTCTCCAGGGTCGATGGCAAGCAGGGAGGCCCGTCTCGGGCGATGCGGACCCCGTCCGGGTGGCGAAACCTTAACGCCCCCGGTCCAGCCTCTGCCTTGCCGCTCCCTACAAGTGCCGATTCGTCACTGTCGGTTGATATATCGTCTAGCCTCTGCCGACGAGGCAGCAGTATGGCACGGTGTCGGCCGGGCCCGGCGATACGGCGATGACACGCCGTCAACCCTGAGCACGACGCGAGCAGATTGAGCGGAACACACTCAACTTTCCTTACGTTGAACCCTGCGGACGTATCGACACACCAGTGCGGAGGGAAACGCTTCAAGGATGGACTCCTTCAACCCCACCACCAAGACGCAGGCCGCGATCTCCTCAGCAGTGCAGGCCGCTTCGATGGCCGGCAACCCCGACGTGACGTCGGCGCATCTGCTGGGTGCGCTGCTCGCGCAGGCCGATGGCATCGCCGTGCCCCTGCTGGCCGCGGTGGGCGCGGACGCCAACGCGATCCGAACCGAGCTGGACGCGATCACCCAACGCCTGCCTTCGGCAACAGGTTCGACCGTGGCTGCGCCACATCTGGACCGGCAGGCACTCAAAGTTCTGGGCCACGCCCAGAACTTGGCCACCGAGATGGGCGACTCATACGTCTCCACTGAGCACCTGCTGGTCGGTCTCGCGGCCGAGGGTGGCGACGTGGCGCAGCTGTTGCGCCGCCACGGCGCTACTCCAGATGCTCTCAAGGAAGCGTTCCAAGCGGTCCGGGGCTCGGCCCGGGTGTCTAGCCCGGATCCGGAGGGCACCTACCAGGCGCTGGAAAAGTACGGCGTGGACCTCACCGAGCGGGCCCGCTCCGGTGAGCTGGACCCGGTGATCGGCCGCGACGCCGAGATCCGCCGGGTGGTGCAGGTGCTGTCCCGGCGCACCAAGAACAACCCGGTGCTGATCGGCGAGCCCGGCGTGGGCAAGACCGCCATCGTCGAGGGCCTCGCCCAGCGCATTGTCGCCGGTGATGTGCCGGAGTCGCTGCGCGACAAGCGGGTTGTCGCGCTGGACGTTGGCTCGATGGTGGCCGGTGCCAAGTACCGGGGCGAGTTCGAAGAGCGGCTCAAGGCGGTGCTCAAGGAGATCAAGGACTCCAACGGCCAGATCATCACGTTCATCGACGAGCTGCACACCATCGTCGGCGCCGGGGCCACCGGGGAGAACGGCACCATGGACGCCGGCAACATGATCAAGCCAATGCTGGCTCGGGGTGAGCTACGGATGGTCGGTGCCACCACGCTGGACGAGTACCGCAAGCACATCGAGAAGGACCCGGCCCTGGAGCGCCGGTTCCAGCAGGTGCTGGTCGGCGAGCCGAGCGTCGAGGACACGATCGGCATCCTGCGCGGGCTCAAGGAGCGCTACGAGGTGCACCACGGCG
>JALZCN010000105.1 GCA_030863045.1 Actinomycetota bacterium
GCCGGCGCCCGCTCGCCGCGTAGAGATCCGAGCTGCCCGCCAACCGGGAGGCGAGCTCGCTGACGCCGGGGACACCGCGCCAGAAATCCCGTACGACATCCCGGTAGCGCCCGTTCCACTCGCAAAAGTCCGCAGGAAACCCACCCCCCCGGTACCCGTCGGCAGTGGCGTCCCAAGGCTCGGCGATGAGCTTGCGGGTGCACAGCAGTGGGTCGGCAGCGATCGCGGTGAGCAGTGGCGCGCTGGGGTCGAACGGCCCGCCCCGGGGCCGCCCTAGCACGCTGGCCAGGTCCAGACGGAAGCCGTCCACGCCCAGCTCGCCCGCCCAGTGCCGCAGCGCGTCAGTGACCAGTCGGATCACCGTGGGCGAGCCGGTGTCCAGGGTGTTGCCGCAACCGGTGAGGTCAGGCTCGAGGTAGGCATCGAGGTAATAGGCGCGCGCGTCCAATCCCCGGTAGGCGAGTGTGGGACCGTCCACGCCGCCCTCGCAGGTGTGGTTGACCACCACGTCGACGATGATCTCGAGACCAGCGGCGTGCAGCGCGGCCACCATCGTGCGGAACTCTTCCACTTCAGCACCGGGCACCGCGGCATATCCAGGATGCACTGCAAGCATCGCCAGCGGGGAGTAGCCCCAGTAATTGACGGACCCGGAGCGCAACAGCGCCGGTTCGGGGCAGAATGCGGCCACCGGCAGCAACTCCACGGTGGTGACGCCCAGGCCGGTGAGGTAGGAGATCACTTCGGGGTGCGCCAGACCCAGATAGGTGCCGCAGTGCTCGGGTGGCACCTGCGGGTGGGTGCGGGTGAAGCCGCGCACATGGAGCTCGTAGATCACGGTCTGCTCCCACGGCACGTCGGCCCGGGCACCGGTGTCCGGCCCACCGGGCGCGGTGACCACCGATACCGGGACGCTGCCCAGCGAGTCGATCTCGGAGCGGGGACCGGAAGGATCGCCGCGGTAGCCTAACGCAGCATCCAGGTCGGTCACGCTGCCCTCCAGCCGCCGCGTGTACGGGTCGACCAGCAACTTGGCCGGATTGCAGAACAGGCCGCGCACGGGGTCCCAGGGTCCGTGCACCCGGTAGCCGTAGCGCTGCCCCGGAGCCAAGCCAGGCACCAGCCCATGCCATACCCCGAAGGTGCGTTCGGTCAACGGCACGCGCAGCTCGTCGCCGTCCGGCCACAGCAGGCACACCTCGACGGTGTCGGCGACCGCGGACGCCACCGCGAAGCGCACCCCGCCGCCCTCGGCGTGCGCACCGAGCGGGAACGGTCGACCAACTTGGGAGAGTGGCTGCCGGCTCACAGGAGCAATCCTGCCTGCCCGGTCCGACATTCAGGCCGGCTGTGCCGATCAGCACAATGGCCGGGTGAACACGCTCGGTGGACTCGGGTCAGGCAACCACCGTCGGGTCGACTTGACCGATCTGGTGGTGCGGATGGACGGCGTGGGCGTCCGGCGCGGTGCCACCACGCTGCTCGACCGGGTGGACTGGCGGGTGGAGCTGGACGAGAAGTGGGTCGTACTGGGCCCCAACGGCGCTGGCAAGACCACCCTGCTACGGCTGGCCGCAACCGAGCTGCATCCGACCTGCGGGACAGTACACATACTCGGGGAACGGTTGGGTCGCACCGATGTGTTCGAGTTGCGTCCGCGGATCGGGTTCTCCTCGGCGTCGCTGGCCGGTCGGATTCCCGGTGACGAGATCGTGTCGGATCTGGTGGTGAGCGCCGGCTACGCGGTGCTCGGTCGCTGGCGGGAACGCTACGAGTACCTCGACAAGGCCCGAGCCACCGGCCTGTTGGCCGCGCTAGGCGTCGGAGAGATGGCCGGCCGGCGCTACGGCACCCTGTCCGAGGGGGAACGCAAGCGGGTGTTGATCGCCAGGGCGTTGATGACCGATCCGGAGCTGCTCCTGCTAGACGAGCCTGCGGCCGGGTTGGACTTGGGCGGCCGTGAGGACCTGCTGGACCGGCTGGCCACGTTGGCCATCGATCCGGACTCTCCCGCGACGGTGTTGGTGACCCACCATGTCGAGGAGATCCCACCCGGCTTCACGCACGCCATGCTGATGCGCGCCGGTGCCGTGGTGGCTCAAGGCCTGCTCGATGCGGTCTTAACGGAGGGCAACCTTGCGAAGACCTTCGGGGCCGATCTGGTGCTGCAGCGATCCGGAGATCGATTCTTCGCCTACCGCCGGTAACGTTCGCAGGCATGGAGTTCGTGAGCCTTGAGGTCGACGGTGGCATCGGCACGATTCGGCTGGACCGGCCACCGATGAACGCCTTGAGCCGCAGGTGTGCCGAGGAGATTCAGTTCGCGGCACAGCAGGCAGCAGACCGAGACGAGGTCCGTGCGGTGATCGTCTACGGCGGCGAGAAGGTGTTCGCTGCCGGGGCCGACATCAAGGAGATGGCGACGATGTCGGCCGCGGAGATGGCGGCGCAGGGGCAGGCGCTGTCCGCCTCGTTCAGCGTGGTGGCGGCCATCTCGAAACCGACCGTGGCCGCGATCAGGGGCGTCGCGCTGGGTGGTGGCTACGAGCTCGCGCTGTGCTGCGACCGCCGGATCGCCGGCGACGACGCGAAGGTCGGGCAGCCCGAAATCCTGCTCGGGATCATCCCCGGCGCCGGAGGGACCCAGCGGCTGCCCCGGCTGATCGGTCCGGCCCGGGCCAAGGACCTGATCTATACCGGTCGTGTCGTCAAGGCCGACGAGGCGCTGCTGATGGGCATGCTCGACGAGGTGGTCGTCCCTGATGACGTGTATCGCGCTGCTCGTCGCTGGGCCGCGCAGTTCGTCCAGGGACCGGCGCGCGCACTGGCGGCGGCCAAAGCGGCCATCGACGACGGCCTCGACGTCGACCTGGACCAAGGGCTGCGGCTGGAGGCCGAGGCGTTCGCGGCGCTGTGCAGCACTGAGGACCGGGTAGCCGGGGTGCGCTCGTTCCTCGACCACGGCCCCGGTAAGGCGACGTTCGCCGGCCGCTGAGCACGCGATAGCGTGATCGCCGATGTCGAATGGACCAGACCTCAACCCGCACCATCTTCTCAACATCTTCTTGCACCACCTCGAAGTGCCTGCCGCCTTCATCCCAGGCTCGTTGTTGCTCGGCGGTGCCGCCTGGTGGTTGGCCCCACGCCGGGGTTGGGCCCGGGTGCCGGCGGTGCTTGCCGGGTGCGGTCTGGCTTTGGCCTTGGCCCTTACCGTGGCGCGGCCGATCGGGCGATTCGCCGTGGGCGGCCTCAACCCGCTGACAACGCTGCAGCAATGCATGGCCGGCAGCCTGTCGCTGGCCGGTATATATGAACAGCTCAATGTCGCCATACTGATTCCCTTCGCGATTTTCGGGACACTGGCGACCCGCCGCCCGTTGCCCATCGCGGCATCCTGCTTAGCGGTCAGCGGCTTTGTGGAGTTCGTGCAGAGCGCTACCGGCGGCGGTCAATGTCAGATGCGGGACCTGGTGCACAACACCGCAGGCGGCCTTCTCGGGGTGCTACTGGCCGTGGTCGTGCTGTGGCTGGCAGCGAGGCGATCCCGCCGCATCACCGCAGAAGTCGGAGCCGGTTCAGGATCGTCGCGTTGATCGCGGGCAGGTCACCGTCCACTGCCACCCGCACCTCACGGGCGTCGGTGCCGTGGCCGCCGTCGCCGACCGTAACCGCGCCGCGGGCAGGCCCGTGGTCGCAGACCACGTCCAGTGTCATCGGCGTCGTAGCCAGCGAACCCCGCACGGCGGCTTCCAACACGGCCAACGAGTCGTGCAGCGCCACCGGTATCCGACGCATGTGTCGGTAATGCGTGATGACGCCGGCCAACGCGGCGCATCGTGGCCCGGCCGCGGCCAGCTCGGCAAGCCAGTCGCCGTCGACCGGAGCGCGCTGGGTCAGATCCAACGGCACCAGCGTGATCGGCACGTGTTCCTCCATGAGCACCCGCCGGGCCGCCTCGGGGTCAGCGCGGATGTTGGATTCGGCCGGTAGACCCCCGAAGTGGCCCCCCATGATCACGATACGGTCGATCCAAGGCCTCACCTCGGGATGGGCAGCGAGCAGCAGCGCGATGTTGGTCAATGGTCCGATCGCGACCAGCGTCACCGGGGCCGCCGCGGCCTGCAGCAAATCTCTCGTCAGGGCCACCGCACCACGGGCCTCGATCGGTCCGATCGGATCTGGCAGCAGGTCAGCCCGCCCCCCCAGACCGTCCACGCCGTGCTTGAATCCGGCCGGCTGATGCTGTGGGTCCACCAGCGGTCGGGCGGCGCCAGCGGCCACTGGCACGTGATCGAGCCCGGCGAAGGCGCGCAGCCGCAGTGCGTTGGCGGTCGTGACTTCCAGGCCGACATTGCCGTACACCGTGGTCACGGCCAGCAGCTGCACCTCCGAGCTGGCCGCGGCGAGCATCAGCGCCACCGCATCGTCTACCCCAGGGTCGGTGTCGATGATCATCGGGACGGTCATCGGGCGAGCACCTGGTCGATTTCGGCGGCGGTTGGCAGGGATGGTTGAGCGCCGGGCCGGGTGGCCGCCAGCGCACCGGCAGCACACGCCCGGGCGAGCAACTCGCTGTCGGGCAACCCGCGGAGTAGACCCGCTACCGCGGCGCCGATGAACGCGTCCCCGGCACCCGTGCCGTCCACCGCGTTCACCGCTGGTGGGGATGCCGCTGCCACCCGCCGGCCGTCGCGAAGCAGCACCGCACCGCGCGGCCCGTCGGTCACGACAACGACTCGGGCGGCGGGCAGACCGGAAAGCGCCGCGTACTCGGCGTGGTTGACAACCACCAGATCAGCGCGCCGCAATACCTCGGGGGGCACCGGACGGGCAGGGGCTGCGTTGAGCACGAACAGCCCAGTGGCATGCTGGGCGGCGGCAGTTACGGCTTGATCGGGTACCTCGAGCACGGTGAGGACGGCGTCAGCGCCGGCCACATCGGCGGCCTCCACCCGCAGTGCCGCGTTCGCTCCGGGTACCACGACGATGGTGGTATCGCCTTCGGTGTCGACGCTGATCAGCGCCATCCCGGTCGGCTCGGTTACTCCCTGCAGCCGGTCCAGCTTGACTCCTTCGCGGCGCAGCAGTTTCAGGGCGGTGTCGGCTTCCGGGTCGGTTCCCACGGCGGCGACGAGCCGAACCGGGAGTCCCAACCGGCAGGCGGCTAGCGCCTGGTTGGCTCCCTTACCTCCCGGGATACGGCTCAGGCCGGTAGCGGTAAGAGTCTCGCCGGGTCGTGGCAGCCTTGATAGCGCGGCCACCAGGTCGAGATTGACGCTACCCACCACGGTCACGGCCGCCGGCGCGATGTTCGGCACGCCTAGAGGCATTCCCCAACGTTAGCCGCGGAAGCGTCGCGTCTCGGGCCATCTCACCGTGGCTGACCGTCCGCAGCCGCACTACGCCCACGCTCCACCGGCTGTCATGGCCGGCGCAGCACCACGCCGCTACTGTCGAAAGAATGCCGACCCTGCCGACACCGTCGTGCATGGTGGTCCACTGCACTGGTTACCGGAGCGACCCGCAGGATGAGGTACGGGTCAACGGCGGCGACGACCTTTGTTCGGCACCGGTGTGCGCCAGCCACAAGCAACGAATCGACCAGGGTGAACCGTGGCTGTGGGTGCCATGGCAACGGCTCAAGGCCGTCAGCTCAGACCTGTCGCAGGGTTGCATCCTGATGGGTGAGGAGTTGGCCGGCTTCGGGCTGGTGGTGGACGTGGACATCCGCATGAGCAATGGCCTGGTGTTCAGCCCCAACGTTGCCGGCGGCCGGGAGACCATCACGCTGGCGATCGACGGCCGGGTGTTCGGCGCCAACGAGCCGGTTTCCCTCGAGCTGGTCCTTGCGCCGGAGGCGGTGGAGCGCCTCAAGGAGTCGCTGCGTTTCGTCCGGCCATAGCGGCCGCATGGGATGTCAACCGAGCCCGGTGGATCGAAGTCGCCAACACCGCATCCAGGCCGGTCCGGGCCGATGACTGGGCCGCGGTGAGCGGGATCACCCCGAGGTAGGCTTCGAGGCTACCCACCGGTAACATCAGGATCATGAACATCGTGGTTCTGATCAAGCAGGTGCCGGACACCTGGTCTGAGCGTAACCTGTCCAACTCTGACCACACCCTTGACCGAGCTTCGGCGGACGTTGTTCTGGACGAGATCAACGAGCGCGCGGTGGAGGAAGCGCTGACGATCAAGGAGGCGGCCGGCGGCGAGGTCACTGTCGTCACGATGGGCCCGCAGCGGGCCACCGAGGCGGTCCGCAAGGCGCTGTCGATGGGTGCGGACAAGGCGGTGCACCTGTGCGATGACGGTCTGCACGGGTCCTGCGCGGTCCAGACCGCCAAGGCGCTGGCCAAGGTCATCGGCACTGTCGGTGACGTCGACCTCGTCATTGCCGGCAACGAAGCCACCGACGGCATGATAGGGGCCATCCCCGCGATGGTCGCTGACGTGCTGGGCCTGCCGGAACTGACGCACGCCCGCAAGGTCACCGTCGAGAGCCGCACCGTGACCGTCGAACGAGAGACCGACGACGCGATCACGGTCCTGCAGGCCGATCTGCCCGCTGTGGTCAGCGTGAGTGAGAAGATCAACGAACCGCGGTATCCCTCGTTCAAGGGCATCATGGCCGCAAAGAAGAAGCCGGTCAGCACCTTGTCGTTGGCCGATGTCGGCATTGGTCCCGGTGAAGTCGGGCTGGCCAACGCCACCTCGACGGTGGTTGAGTCCGCACCGCGCCCGCCGCGGGCGGCTGGGCAGATCATCACCGACGAGGGCGACGGTGCGGCCAAGCTCGCGGAGTACCTCATCGGCCAGAAGCTGATCTGATCCCGCCGGGTCCTGGCACGCCGAATCGTTGAGCGCCAAAATCGTTGAGCAGAGTCGGAGGAGAACCCGTCATGGCAGAGGTGCTGGTCCTTGTCGAGCACTCCGGCGGCGAGCTGAAGAAGGTCACCAACGAGTTGCTCACGGCGGCCGCGAAGCTGGGCGAGCCGTCGGCTGTGGTAGTCGGCACACCTGGGACCGTCCACCGGCTCAGGGACGGGTTGGCGTCTTATGGAGCGGCCAAGATCTACGTCGCTGAGTCCGAGGAGGTGGAGAGGTACCTCACGGCTCCTGCCGTTGGCGTGCTGGCGGAACTGGTGGCGTCGGTTCGCCCGATCGCGGTTCTGCTCTCCTCCTCGCCCGACGGCAAGGAGATCGCGGGTAAACTCGCCGTGCGGACCGGATCGGGTCTACTCTCCGACGTCGTCGAGCTGGCCGAGGACGGCACCGCCCTGCACTCAGTGTTCGGCGGCTCCTACCTCGCCAAGTCAAGGGCCACCACGCCGGTTTCGGTGATCACCATCCGGGCCGGCACGATCGAGCCCGTCGAGTTGCCGGGCGCGGCTACCGAGCACATCGTCGAGGTTCCCGCGGTGAATGCGGCGAAAGTAGCGAGGATCATTGAGCGCCGGCCCATCGAGGGCGGTGACCGCCCGGAGCTCGCCGAGGCCAGCGTGGTGGTCTCCGGTGGCCGGGGCGTCGGCTCGGCGGATAACTTCGGGGTGGTCGAAAAGCTTGCTGACGCGCTCGGTGCTGCGGTGGGGGCATCCCGGGCGGCGGTGGACTCCGGTTATTACCCGCATCAGTTCCAAGTCGGGCAGACCGGCAAGACCGTTTCGCCGCAGCTGTACGTCGCCCTGGGCATCTCCGGCGCCATCCAGCACCGCGCAGGTATGCAGACGTCCAGGACGATCGTCGCGATCAACAAGGACCCGGAGGCACCAATCTTCGAGATCGCCGACTTCGGTGTGGTAGGTGACCTGTTCACGATCGTTCCCCAGCTGGCCGAACTCGTCGCCAAACGCAAGAGCTAACTACTGCGGCCGACCGGCCCGCCATGTAAACCCGCCGGTCGAGCAGGCCGCGGTTATTTCATCGACATTCCATCGGCTGGTTACGGCGGTGTCCTTCGCGCAACGTGCTGGGCCGCTATACCCAGCGCCACGAGCACACCGTCGCTGTCGGTGACCACCGCTGCGTCCACAGGTTCTCCTGGCTACACGCTGCTGGCCCACCACCAGGACGACGTCGTGCAGCCCAGCGGCTGCGACACCGCGTGTTCGCGGCGAGATGGGCGCTGTACTGCACACGCGCGAGCTGGACTTGGATGTCGACGACTACGACGAGCACTGCGACCACTTGGTGGTGCGTGCGGACTCCACCGGTGAGATCGTCGGCACTTACCGCATGCTCTCGCCCCAAGGGGCGCGCCGCGCCGGTGGGCTGTACTGCGAGAACGAGTTTGTGATCCCCGCGCTGGCGGGTCTACGCGAAACCTTGGTGGAGACTGGTCGCTCCTGCGTCCACCCAGACCACCGCACCGGCGCCGTGGTGAACCTGGTGTGGGCGGGCATCGCCCGCTACATGCTGCTCACCGGGTACCGGTGGCTGGTCGGCTGTGCCTCGGTGCCACTGTGCACCCCCGGCGCCCCGGACGGCGCGTTCGCCGCTGGTGTCTGGGACACCGTGCGGGCTCGGCACCTTGCACCCGAGCAGTATCGGGTGCTGCCGCGTCGTCCGTGGGATGTCGAGTCGGCGCGACGGACATGGGGCGGTGCCATGGCCGCGGTGTCGAAGCGACCCAGCCTGCCCCCATTGCTGCGCGGTTACCTGCGGTTGGGCGCCTGGGTGTGCGGGCCACCGGCGTACGACCTGGACTTCGGGGTGGCCGACTTCCTCGTGCTGTTGGCACTCGACCGGGTGGACCCGCGCTATCTGCGTCACTTCCTGGGTGAAGCGCCATGAACCGCGCGCATCCGTGGATGCCCGTGTCAACCTGCGGCGACGGTTGTCTCCCACCGGCCGGTGGGGTGGCCACCGTCGCCCGGACGCGCCGCTTGCTGCGGCTATTGAACGTCGCGGTGATGTTGGTGGTCGGGGCGGCGCTGGCGGTCGCGATACCGCTGCTCGAACAAGCCTGCCGAGATCGGACGTTGCGGGCCTGGTACCGGACGCTGCTGCGAGCACTGGGGGTTGAGCTGGAGGTCACCGGCAACGACCGGTTTGCCGCCCCCAGCACTGGAGTGTCGGTGGTCAGTAACCATGTGTCCTGATTGGACCTGATCGCCCTCGGCGCGGTCCAACCACTACGCATGGTGGCCAAACGAGAGGTGAGAAATTGGCCGGTGGTCGGCCCGCTGGCGCGCCGGGTAGGTACGGTTTTCGTTGACCGCGAGCGGCTGTCGACACTCCCGCGGACGGTCGCAACGGTATCCGGTGCGCTGACCGGCGGCGCGGCTGTCGGAGCGTTCCCGGAGGGCACCACCTGGTGCGGACTGGCCGGCGGACGGTTCCGGCCCGCGATTTTCCAGGCTGCGGTCGACACCGCAACAGCGGTGCGGCCGGTGGCGTTGCGGTATCGCCTGGTGGATGCCGACACCACCACCGCGGCATCCTTCGTCGGCACCGCCACCCTCTGGGGAGCCGCCGTGCGCCTGGCCGGAGTGCGGGGCCTGGTGGTCGAGGTGCGCTTGCTGCCGCTGCTTGACCCTGCCGGCTGCAACCGTCGTGCCCTGGCCACCCGCGCCGAGCGTGCCGTCACGTCGGTGACCTTGCCGCTGATCCCGCAGCCGTACAACGCCTACCGCGTGCTGGGGACAGACTGCGGTAGTTCGCGCCCTTCTCACAGCAGTCTGTCCCCAGAACTGGGCCACTGGGGGCCGCGATTAGGCTGGGCTCGATGACTTATCTCGATCATGCCGCCACGACTCCGATGCTGCCTGATGCGGCGGCCGCGATGAGTCAGGCATTGTCCACGTTGGGCAATGCCTCGTCGCTGCATGGTTCGGGCCGGCGGGCTCGCCGCACCGTCGAAGAATGCCGGGAGAGCATCGCGGAGGCATTGGGTGCTCGTCCCTCGGAGGTGGTGTTCACCGGAGGCGGCACTGAAGGCGACAACCTCGCCGTCAAGGGCCTGTTCTGGCACCGGCGCGCCACCGACCCGCGCCGCACTCGGATACTCGTCTCCACCATCGAACATCACGCAGTGCTCGATGCTGTGTCCTGGCTGGCCGATCACGAGGGCGCCGAGGTGGCGTGGCTCGAAGTGGACCGCGTTGGCCGGGTGCATCCCGAAACCCTGCGCGCGGCGCTGGCCCGGGACGCCGATTCGGTGGCTCTGGTGACCGTGATGTGGGCGAACAACGAAGTGGGCACCGTGGCGCCGGTGCGCGAGCTCGCCGAGGTTGCCACCGAGTACAGGGTGCCGCTGCACACCGACGCGGTCCAGGCAGTGGGTCAGTTGCCGGTGCACTTCGGCCGGTCCGGGACCGCGGCGCTCACCCTGACCGGGCACAAGTTGGGCGGGCCCTACGGAGCTGGGGTACTGCTGCTGGGCCGCGACATCGCGGCCACCCCGCTGCTGCACGGCGGCGGCCAGGAACGCGATGTGCGGTCCGGCACTCTGGACGTCCCCGCGATCGTCGGGTTGGCCACCGCGATCCGGCACGCGGTGGCGACGCAGCCACGCACCACGATCGGGCTCGGGCGGCTACGCGACGAACTGGTGGACGGCATCTTGAGGCAGGTGCCCGATGCGGTCTTCAACGGGGACCCGGGCAACGGTGTGATCGATGGGGGCCCTTCACGGTTGCCCGGTAACGTCCATCTCACCTTCCCGGGCTGCGAGGGCGACTCGCTGTTGATGCTGCTCGACGCCCGGGGCATCGAGTGCTCCACCGGCGCAGCGTGCACCGCTGGTGTGGCGCAGCCCTCGCATGTCCTGCTGGCGATGGGTGCGGCGCCGGCAGCCGCGCGCGGCTCATTGCGTTTCTCCCTCGGGCGAACCTCCACCGCGGAGGATGTCGCCGAGGTACTCGATGCCATCGAGCCGGTGGTGGCTCGAGCACGGGGAGCTGGCATCCGACGGGCGAGGGTGCCGTAGAGGTGTCCAGAAAATGGCCCAGGAAATGTCGCGGCCGATGAAAATTTTGGCGGCGATGAGCGGCGGCGTGGACTCCTCGGTGGCGGCCGGCCGCGCAGTGGATGCCGGACACGAGGTTGTCGGAGTGCACTTGGCGCTGTCGGCGCGGCCCGGCACGCTGCGCACCGGCGCCCGCGGGTGTTGCACGAAAGAGGACGCGGCAGATGCGCGGCGGGTCGCCGACGTCATCGACATCCCATTCTACGTATGGGATTTCGCGCCGCAGTTCACCGCCGAGGTGGTGGACGACTTCGTCGCGGAGTACGCCGCGGGGCGCACACCCAACCCCTGCCTGCGATGCAACGAGCGAATCAAGTTCACCGCGCTGCTGGACCGGGCGCGTGACCTCGGCTTCGATGCAGTCTGCACAGGTCACTACGCACGCCTCGCCGACGGTGTGCTACGCCGCGCCGTTGATACGGCCAAGGACCAGTCCTACGTACTCGCCGGGCTTACCGCCAGCCAACTGGCGCATGCGCTGTTCCCGGTCGGTGATACTTCCAAAGCCGGCATCCGGGCCGAAGCGGCCCGGCGCGGGTTCGCCGTCGCGGGCAAGCCGGACAGCCACGACATCTGTTTCATCCCATCCGGAGACACCCGGGCGTTCCTCACTGAGCGGCTGGGGTCCCGGCCCGGGAGGTTGGTCGACGGGGATACCGGCGAGGTGCTCGGGCGCCATCACGGGGTGCACGGCTTCACTGTCGGCCAGCGCCGCGGGCTGGGAGTGCAGCGGCCGGCACCCGATGGCCGTCCGCGGTTCGTCCTCGCACTCGAGCCGGTAACCGGCACCGTGCGGGTGGGATCCGCGCAGCACCTGGACGTCAGCGTGATCAGGGCCGATCGTCCGGTGTGGACCGCTGGTGTCCCGGACGGCCCGGTCGCCTGCGTTGCGCAGGTCCGGGCGCATGGCGGGTGTGCCAGCGCGGTAGTTGAGGTGGTCAACGACGGAGTGCGGGTGCAGCTGCGGCATCCCCTACGTGGCGTGGCGCCAGGGCAGGCGGTCGCGCTGTACCGCCCCGACGCTGGCGGCGACATCGTGCTCGGTAGCGCCACCATCACCGCTACCGGTTGAACCGCCGTAAACATAAGGCGCCGCATTCCAGCGATTCGAGCAGCTCACGTGTTTTCGGCGCCACCATCGCCGTCGGTGTTGGTGCCGTCGGCACCGTTGCCGCCGGGGTTGATGCCCAGCAACGACATGGCTGTGGTGCCCAGACTCGGGGCGCTGTTCGTGTCGCTGTTGGTGCTGCTCTCTCCTGGGGCGGACAGCGTCGACAGGACGGTACGGGCCGGCAATACCTCTACGTGCTGCACCTCAAGCTCGGCAAAGCTCACTGAGTCAGACATCACAGTCTCCTATCAGGGGTTGGTCAGGCGATCTCGCGCACACAACTATCGATACCTGCCAACAGTAACGACGCACGGTCAATCAGTGGTCCACGTAATAGTTCCACGCAGACTACTTAGCCGTGGAACTGCTTTTCGAATACGTAGTCCGCCGCAGCAGACTACGGGGATGCCAGTCGTCGACGCCCTTACGCGTCCGGTACCGTACCGGGATCCAGGAAGTTATGCCCGCTGGCCGTGAGCTAAAGAGGGCAGCCGGACGCGGCTCCCCTCCCCAGCTGCCAACGGCCCCGCACTCCGTCACACATCATTAGCCATTAGCGCTTTGTCCGGCTCCGCCGGTGGCGTTACCGCCACCGGGAATCAGGGGCACGCCGAGCACGTTCACGCCTAATTTCCCGACAGCGTTTTCACCGTTGCCGCCGACCCCACCATCGCTACCTGTACTGAACATCGACAGGACGGTACGAGCCGGCAGCAGCTCCGCGTGCTGCCCGTCGAGCTCTGTAGGGCTCACTGTGTCAGACATCAAATCCTCCTAGGAATCCAGCTGGTCTCGGGCACGAAGAACAAACTCAGCGGTTGAATTGCTGAGTCGGGCTTCACATACTCTGCCCAACTGAAACGTCACGTGGCAATCGGTAGATGCACGTAATCTCCCAGGTAGACTACCTAGCTAGCGCGTAGCTTTTCGAACACGTAGCTCGCAGCAACACTCCACGCAGATTCGGGCTCGGAGTACCGACGGTGAGACTGAGTTATCCCGCCGACGATCCCGCCACCTCTGCGTCATCGTCGGCAACCTTGACCATCGCCTCGCCGCATCTGCAAACGTAGGGCATATCGGCGTGTGGACAGTCGCATTCTGACTCAATTCGGACGCGGCAGCCGCATTCTCCGTGACTACAGGTCAGCACGGTGCCGGCGGCGTAATTTGCCATTGGGCTGCTCCTCCTTGTTTCGTGGTGGTTGTCCACAGGTAGCGTAGTGATACACATCTCCCTATGACTCACCGACGTCCGTGGCCGACCGGTACTGCGACTGCAATCGGCTCGATGCCCGGCACCGACGCCCTTGAGGCCGCTCGCACCGTGATCGGCGAGCTACCCCAGTTACCCCACCTGCCGGAGCTGCCCGATCGGGGCGCCGGTGCCGACATGATCGGCCGCACCGCGGCGCTGCTCGTCGACCTCGCCATCGAGCTGGTGCCCTCCGGGTACCGGGTCACCGCCCGACCCGGCCGTGATCACCGCCATGGCGTCGACCTGCTGCGTACCGACCTGGACGCCCTTGAGGAAGCGGTCGACTCGGCCGGGGTCCGCCCGGAGGCGGTCAAGGTGCAGGCCGCCGGTCCGTGGACGCTGGCCGCTGCGGTGGAGCTGCACAGCGGACACAAGGTGCTCACCGATTCCGGCGCGTTGCGCGAATTCGCGGCGTCACTTGCCGAGGGACTGCGGGTGCACGCGACCGAGGTCTCGCGGCGACTAGGAGCGGCGACCGTCGTGCAGCTTGATGAACCCGGCCTACCCGCGGTGCTCGCCGGCAGCGTACCGACACCGTCCGGATACGGCACCGTGCCTGCAGTACCTGATGATCAGGCCGTCGCGCTGCTTCACGGTGTACTCGACGCCCTGCCGCTGCCGCGGATCGTGCACTGCTGCGCTCCGCGACCGCCCCTGGGATTGCTCCGCCGCGCCGGGGCTGACGCGCTGGCCGTCGACGCCGAACTGCTCGCCGGCGCGCCCAGGGCAACCGTCGACGCTCTCGGTGAGGCATGGGACTCCGGCGTGCTGGTGCTGCTCGGGCTCATCCCCGTCATAGAACCCGCGGTACGGCCCACTCTCGCAGATCTGGCCGAACCTGCGTTGGATCTGATCGACCGGCTCGGCTTCGATCGCGCGATGCTTGCCGAGCGCTGCGTGCCCACGCCGTCCTGCGGTCTGGCCGGCGCCACCCCGAGCTGGGCCCGGCGAGCGCTGACCTTGGCGCGAGAACTGGGACAGGCGTTCGTCGACCCGCCCAACTCTTGGTCGCGGTGACCCGCGCTGCGCTGCGAAATTCGGTGGCACCCGCCGCCCGATCGTGGCGGGATGGGGGTATGGCCACCGCCAGCCTCAGTGGGCTCTCCGTCACACCAGTCGAGCCATCGGATGAGGAAGCCATCCGGCAGTGGTACGAGCTGCGCTGTGCGGTGGTGCGCGCGGACCTGCCCGACGACCCGCCGCCATGCTGGCTACACGAGCTCGGCAGCTTCCGGTACCCGTGGCCCGGTGAGGTCGAGTCCAGGTGGTTCGCTCGTGACGGTGGCTCGGTGGTTGGGAGCTGCGCGCTCTACGTCCCGATTCTGGACAACCTGGACAATGCCGTGGGCGAGCTACTGGTGGCGCCCGGCTACCGACGTTGTGGCATCGGTCGGGCTCTGCTGACCCATCTGCAAGCCGAGGCCACTCGTCAGGGCCGGGTCCGGCTAATCCTGGCCACGGAGCAACCACTTGACCCAGCCGCGCCCGATCCGGCGGGGCGATTCGCGGTGATGTCCGGAGCGGTGCCGGCCCTGGTCGAGACTCGGCGGCGGCTCGACGTCGACTCGGTGGACCCGTCGGTGCTCGCCCGGCTTGACGCGCAGGCTCGGGCGAAGTCACAGGGTTACTCGCTGGTCCAGTGGGTGGGTGCCACGCCGCAGCGATGGCTCAATGACATCGCTTACCTCACGGGCCGGATGTCCACCGATGCCCCGCTGGATGATCTGCAGTGGCAAGCGGAAGCCTACGATGCGGCGCGGATGCGGGCGCGGGACGCGAGAAATCTGGCCTGCGGCCTGCACACGGTCACCACCGGGGCAGTGGACGGCACCGGCAAGCTGGTCGCCTTTACCCAGATCGTCGGCGACGCCACGTCGCATTGGTACGCCGACCAGGCCGACACGATCGTCGCGCCCGAGCACCGCGGCCACCGGCTAGGCACGCTGGTCAAGGTAGCCAACCTCGATCTTGCTCGAGCCGAGCGCCCCGAGCTGAGGGTCATCGATACGAGCAACGCCGACTCCAACCCATACATGGTCAGAATCAACCAGGCGATGGGGTTCCGGCCGCACCGCCGGACCGTCGAATGGCAGCTCGACCTAGTCACGCGAGTGATCGGGTGACGTCTCCCAGGACGGTACTCCACGGCGTATCGTCGCGTCGGCGAGGGCGACCGATAAGGGCCGGTCCATGACTCAGATGACCGATGATGAGGCGTTGCGCGCAGCGTTGTCCGGCAGTGTGCTGACACGTGGGGATGATGGCTACGACCGGGCGCGTTCGGCGTGGAATGGCGAGATCGAGCGGTACCCGGCGGTGATCGCACGCTGCGCCGACGCCGCTGACGTCGCCGTAGCCATCGGGTTCGCCCGGCAGCGCGATCTGGAGATCTGTGCGCGGTGGCTTCCATAACACCGCCGGCACGGCGATCTGTGACGACGGAGTGATGATCGACCTCAGCAAGATCCGCCATGTCGAGGTCGATCCCTTGACGCGCCGCGCGCGGGTCGGTGGGGGTGCCACCCTGGGCGAGCTGGACGCCGCCACCCAGGCACATGACTTGGCGGTGCCGGCCGGGATCGTCAGTCACACCGGCGTGGGCGGGCTCGCGTTGGGTGGAGGCACGGGATGGCTGACATCCTGGTACGGGTTGACCGCCGACAACCTCGTCTCGGCCGCCGTGGTAACCGCCGACGGGCGCCGGCTGCGGGCTGCCGCCGACGAGCACCCCGATCTGTTCTGGGCGCTGCGCGGCGGCGGCGGCAACTTCGGCGTCGTCACCGAGTTCGAGTTCGCGCTGCACCCGGTCGGCCCGATGATCGAGTTCGGGATGCTGTTCTGGGGCCTGGAGCAGGGCCCGGAGGCGCTGCGCGCCGCGCGTGAGGTGATCGGGTCGCTGCCCCCGGGGGTCAACGTGATCC
>JALZCN010000113.1 GCA_030863045.1 Actinomycetota bacterium
GCAAGGTGGTGTCGAAGGTGGAAGGGCGGCTGACCACGGTGCCGGTTGACCCATCGGCTCGGGAGGCCGCGCGCCGCAAGTTGGTCGCCGCGCAGGCCCAGCGGGTGATCGCCCGCCGCGGCCGCACCCTGATCACGGCGAACGCGCTGGGCGTGGTGCAGGCCGCGTCGGGGGTTGACGCGTCCAATGTGGAGCCTGATGAGGTCGCGCTGCTGCCCGCCGACCCAGACGCCAGCGCCGCGCGGCTGCGGATCGGGCTTGGTGAGGCGCTGGGCGTCGATGTCGCTGTGGTGATCACCGACACGATGGGCAGAGCTTGGCGGGTCGGCCAGACCGACGCGGCGATCGGGGTCTGCGGTCTGGCGGTGTTGCACCGCTATCAGGGCAGCGTCGACCAGCACGGCAACGAACTGGTGAGCACCGAGGTCGCCCTCGCCGACGAGATCGCCGCGGCCGCCGACCTGGTCAAGGGCAAGCTGGCCGGGGTGCCGGTGGCGGTACTGCGCGGGTTGCCGCGCCGCGACGACGGGAGCACCGCTGCGGATCTGATTCGCCCACCGGCCGACGACTTGTTCTGGCTGGGTACCGAGGAGGCGATCGACCAAGGGCGGGCTACGGGCCGGGCAGAGGCGATGCTGCTGCGCCGATCGGTGCGCTCCTTCCGTCCCGATCCGGTGGATCCGGCGGCGTTGCGCCGCGCGGTGGGGGTGGCGCTGCGTGCACCGGCCCCACACCACACCCGGCCGGTCCGGTTCGTCTGGTTGGTTGATCGACAGGTTCGGCGGCGGTTACTCGACGCGATGGCACAGGCATGGCGGGCCGATCTGCGCCGCGATGGGTTTACCGAGGACCGCATCGAGCGCCGGGTGCGACGCGGAAACGTGCTGTACGAGGCACCGGAGGTGCTGGTACCGGTCGGGGTGCCCGACGGCGCGCACGCTTACCCCGATGCACGCCGGAAAACCGCCGAGGAGGCGATGTTCACCATCGCCGCCGGTGCCGCAGTGCAGGGTCTGCTGGTCGCGCTGGCCGTCGAGGGGCTGGGATCCTGCTGGGTCGGTTCGACGCTGTTCTGCCCGGATCTGGTTCACGCCGAACTCGCACTGCCTCCAGACTGGCGACCGCTCGGCGCCATCGCGGTGGGCCACCCCGTACAACCGCTGGAGCCGCGCCCTCCATGCGATCCCGATGACGGTTTGGTGCTGCGATAATCCCCCACGATGATCGTGGTGCCGAATATTGCCGCTCCGAATAGTGCTGTGCACGCCGATGCGGTACAGACGCTGTCCAGCTGGGAACCCGGCGACGCCGGGCAGCAAGCACTGCGCGAGGCGTTTCTGGAATTCCTGGACGCGCGCCCGGATGCCTGCGCCCGCTC
Source organism: Actinomycetota bacterium (assembly GCA_030863045.1). GTDB lineage: Bacteria > Actinomycetota > Actinomycetes > Mycobacteriales > Pseudonocardiaceae. The sequence goes on from JALZCN010000113.1 coordinate 1,379, forward strand.
CTGCGTACCTGGCCACCTGACCGCCTCGGCAGTGGTCCTTTCACACGACGGCGCGTGCGTGCTCCTCACCTTGCACCCCCGGGTGGGGCGCTGGGTCCAGCTCGGCGGCCATTGCGAGGAAGGTGACACGGGACTCGCTGCAGCGGCGTTGCGAGAAGCGACCGAGGAATCCGGCATCGCTGGCCTGGAAATGGACCCACGGCCACTGCATCTGGACGTACACCCGATCACCTGTTCGCTGGGATTGCCCACCCGGCACTTCGACGTGCGGTTCCTGTTGCACGCCCCGCCCGGCGCCACTGCCGTCCGTGGTCTGGAATCGGCTGATCTGGCCTGGTGGCCGGTGGATAGCCCGCCACCTGACGTGGCGCCCGCACTGGCGGCACGCGAGCTAGGCGGCGCCGAGCGCTGACGGAGTCGATCCTCCGTCTGGGTTTACCGTCGGGCACATGAGTGCTGAACAACTACATCCGGCGGAGTCGTGGGCACCGGACGCGTGCACGTTGCCGACGGCGGAGCGACCCTTGCGGGTGGTGCAGTTCGATGAATTGTTCTCCTCGACCGTCCTGCGGGTTGACCGGCCAGAGCCGGACCGGCTGGAGTTGGAGTTGGAGCCCACCGCAGAGGTGGCGGCCAGTGCGGCGACGCTGGCGGTTCAGGAGACGGCCTGCTGCTCGTTCTCCACCTTCACACTGAGAGCAACAGACGGGCAGTTGCTGCTGGAGGTGTGCGCGCCAGCTCCGCAGATTGCGGTACTCAACCCGCTGGCGGCCCATGCAGCCACTGCGGTGAGCGGTGGCCACCACCGTCGGCAGTCATGATCGTCGCCCGGTCCGTGTTGCTGTTTGCCCTCGCTGCACTCGCCGAAATCGGCGGTGCATGGCTGATCTGGCAAGGCTGGCGAGAACACCGCGGCCTGTGGTGGATCGCCGCCGGAGTCCTCGCGCTGGGAATCTACGGCTTCGTCGCCACTTTCCAGCCCGACCCACACTTCGGCCGCATTCTCGCCGCCTATGGTGGGATCTTCGTGGTGGGCTCGCTGGCCTGGGGCGTGCTCGTCGACAAGTTCCACCCCGATCGGTGGGACTACCTCGGAGCTGGGATCTGCCTACTCGGCGTCGCCGTGATCATGTACGCACCTCGAGCGTGATACAGCACAGGTGGCCTGCCCATACGGACCTCAGGAGGTGTCACCCGGGGTCGCTCCTACCGGCCTCGCTGGAGCAGCAACGGGGATCGGTGGTCGAACGGCGGTGCGCTGGACCAACCCGACGCCGGCAAGCACCACGACCATGCCGACGTAAACCTGCAGGGTGAGCGACTCGCCCAGGGCGGCGGCGCCGAACAGCACGGCGACCACCGGGATGAGATAGGTCACGGTGGAGGCCACGGTAGGCCGTCGTCGGTGATGATTCGGTAGTTCAGAATGTAAGCGATGCCGGTGCCGAGGACACCGAGCACGGCGACGCTGGCGAGCGCGTCCGCCCGCAGGTCCGGGGTCTGCCAGTCAACCGGCAGGGCGAACGCCGACAGGACGGCGGCGGCGGTGAGCTGGCCAGTGGACAGAACGGTGGGGGCGAGACCCGGCCGGCGAGGAACCGGCTGGCGTATGCGAACAGCACCCCGTACAGAGCTGAGGCAATGAGGCACGCCGCGGCGCCACCCAGGCTGCCGCCGGCCCCCACGGCGCGAAGATTACCAGCGTGCCGCCGAAGCCGAGCAGGAGGCTGGCAGCGCGGGCCGGCGACATCGTGCGCTCGCTACGTACCAGCAGCGCCACCGTGACCGTCCATAACGGTGTCGTCGCGTTGAGTACACCGGCCAGGCTCGAATCGATGCTGAGCTCGCCGACGCCGATCAGGTAGAACGGCACTACGTTGCCGACCGTCGCGGCGACTGCGAAGTGCACCCACACGATCGGCTCACGCCGCAACCGCAGCCGACCGAACCGGCAGGCCAACAGCAGAACGCCGGCTGCGAGCAGCAAGCGCAGGAACGTCACCTGCATCGGCGTGAAACCGCGTAGCCCGATCTTGATCCAAACGAAGCTCGATCCCCAGATCAGCGCCAGCAGTGCGAGACGCACCAGGCTGCCCCGCCGGACCCCAGCCGTCCCATACAGCCAGTCTGGTGCCCCAAACCAGTGAGTTCCAGCGAACTTTCACCGCATCCACCGCGTGGATCAACGCGATGAGTCGGGAACCGCCTCCACGAGGCTGACCATGCCAGTACTCGGCACGACGCGGGTCAATCGAAGCCCCGCCCGGCTGAACAACGCTCGGAATTCCGCCTCGGTGCGCTGACGACCACCGGCGGTCATGACAAGCATTTCCAGATCCTCAAGTTTGGCCACCGACGGCGCTGCGCCCTCCGGAAGCACAAACTCAGCAAGCAACACGCAGGCAGTGTCGGCCATCGCAGCCCGACATGTACGCAGGATTTGTACTGCGCGGTCATCGTCCCAGTCGTGGATGACATTGCTGAGCAGGTAGGCGTCGCCATCCTCGGGTACCGAGTCGAAGAAGTCCCCGCTCACCAATTTGCAGCGGTCGAGAACCTCGGCACCAGAAATCTCGTCGTCGGCACCGGCGACAACTGTCGGTACGTCGAACAGTATCCCCTGAAGGTGCGGATTGGCGGCTAGGATCGCCGAGAGCAGCCCACCACGCCCACCGCCCACATCCACTATCGTGTTGAAACGGCTGAAGTCATACGCTTCAACGACACTCGCAGTCTCGCTTGCAGAGAACGAGGTCATCGCCGCATCGAAGATCGCCGCATCCTCGGGATGCTCCGCCAGGTAGTCAAATACCTCTGTACCGTGGACCCGGTCAAACGCTATTCTCCGGTGCGAATGGTCTCGTACAGATCGGTCCACGCATATCGGTGAAACGGCATCCCCACCATTGTCGCCCAGCCCCGCAGTGAGCCTGGAACGTCGCTGCGCAGGAATTTACCGAGCGGGGTCAGGGCGAAATGTCGATTCTCCAGCTCGGTGACAATTCCGACATCGCCGAGCGCTCGCAGCAACCGATACAACGCGGAGCCATGGGGCGCCTACCAACTGCGCGATCTCTTGGGCGTCGCGCGGGCTCGCCACCAGCACGTCTGCGACTCCGAGTCTGGCGAATACACTGATCGCCTACGAAACGAGAGCCCCGTGGGTCAGCTGGAGCACCGTGACCGCAGGTGGCTCCGTCGGTGAAACCGCCGGGACCGGTGTCTGAATCAATGGCCATCGTGACCCCCGCACTCCGCGCGCGACTGCATCGACGCTTGCCGGATCTCCACCTCGGTGACGCAATCTCACGGTAGCGGTGCGCTGGGTCACCGGGAAGTGTCGGTGGCTGATGCTTGGCTGAGCCTGTACCGGCCGACCCAGGAGGTTTCTCATGCTCATTCGCACCAGGTCCAGGC
>JALZCN010000129.1 GCA_030863045.1 Actinomycetota bacterium
AAAGGGCCCGAGGGCCCACTGCGTTGGCACCGCGCAGGTGCGGGACCAATTCGTCGTGAGCGACGTCCCCTGCCCCAGCCCGTCTTAGGCGCCTGCCACTTTGGCAGCCGCCGAGCAAGGCCAAGCATCAAAGTCCCCCGGCGAGAGACTCGATCATGCTCGTGCCGACGTTGCCAGTGGCGCCGGTGATGACGATGCGCATAGCACGGGGTTCCCGCAGCCGGTAGGACCAAACGACGCCGTCAGCAAACTCAGCTGCCACCCTTGACCGTGCGCCGAAGCGGCGACCAGAGCCAGTAGCTCGGCGATCTCCCGACCGGGCCTGTGGGTAGGCGCGCCCAGACGGGGTACCCGTGACAGCATGATGAAACACGCACTGTGGCAAGGCGTGCTCGCCGGAGCGGCCGGGGTGGCGGTGATGACGTTGGGTGAGAACGTGGAACAGCGCCTGACCGGCCGGCCTGACTCGCACGTCCCAGCACGGGTCCTGCAACGCTTGACCGGCATGAAAGAACGCCCCCATGGTCAGCCTGTGCCGCTGAACTTGGCCATGCACATCGGGCAAGGCATACTGCTCGGCGTCCTGCGCTCTGTGATGGCCCACGTCGGGCTTCGCGGCCCGTGGTCCTCGGCGAAGTTCGCCGTGATTCGCCTGACCAATGACCAAATCCTGGAAAATGCCACCGGCGTCGGCGCACCGCCACCTACCTGGCCCCGGGACGAGCTGGCCGTGGACCTGCTGCACAAGGCCGTCTATGCCTTCGCCACCGGCGCCGTCGCCGACGCCCTAGCAGCCCGCTCCGGTCCAGGACCCGGACAGCAGCACGCCGCCATCCTCCCGGGCCGCCACGCCGATGTTGGCCCGCTGCCCCGCGACGCCGCCTACAGCCGCTAGGCATACCGTAGTTGCGACCGTCCAGGCCGCTAACGGTGAAGCCCGCTTACCGATCCATGCCAGCGTCGGCGGAGTCACACAGCGGGGGACTCCGTGCGGGCGCATTCGGCCGAGTCGAGCCGGTACAGGGTGATCCGCTGAGGTCGCGGCCGAACGGGCCGTGTTTTGGGTGAAGGACATGACGGCAGCGCCGCTGGCCGCGATGGTCGACGCCCTCGTCCTAGGCAAGTGAAGGGGTTTCGCATGTTCAGTCGCCAGGCCGCCCGCATAACGGCCACCATCGGCGTACTCAGCGCAGCCACCATCACCGTCGTCGTATTATCGGGGCAAGTCCCCGCCACGTCCGGGGTGACTACGACCCTCAGCCCCGTCGCAGACGGCTATGTCCAGGACAATACCCCTTCGACAAACTACGGCGCCTCTACACGGTTCGTAGTGGGCAACTCCCCGGTCCGCGACACCTACGGCGTGCTCAAGCTCACCCTGCACGCCAACAGCTACGACTGGCAATTCGTCCCCGAAGCAGGCAAAACCTATAGCGACAGCGGCACCACCAACTGTCACTGATCTCCCGCTGAGCCACAGCCCGATCGTCCAAGGCGAGTCGACGACACCGAAGCAGGGCGCTCTACCGCATCGCTAAATGCATCACGCGTCCTGGCCGCGACACAGCGTCCGGAGCTTGCCGTGGGCTCGCACGAAAAGCGGGATCCACACGATGTCGGTGAGGCTGACACCAGCAAGCACCCGCAGTGGCAGCTTGGCGCTTTTCTGCTTGTCGTGCAACGCCACAGCCGCGACGACGCTCGCCGATGTCACGGCCTTCTCCAGATAGCTGTACTTGACCAGATCCTGCTTCTTGACCGGATCCTTCGCGATCTCCCAGAACATCACTCCCCAGAGAAACGCCATACCACTCCAGATATGGACCAAGAAGGGATAATTGGGTTTCTCAGAAAAGAAACTGTCAATGTACCTGCGATAGGCGACGAATGCCGGCACGGTCACAAGGAAGTTACTGATGGCAGCGGATCGGTAAAGTCGAGCCACGCGCCTCCTAGCGATGTCTGCCATTTCCTTGTCCAACCTGACTCCTTCCCGGTAATCCCGGATGGTACACCTTCGGATAGCATGATCACATCTGTATCAATTGTTTACTTCGCCTGGTCGTACAGTCGACGAGTCAGCTAACAACGCGTTTGGCTGCTGGTACGAGTGTTCGTAAGGCACATTGAGATTACCAAGAGTATACTGACAAGTGGCAGGCGGGTCTGTTGCATCTCAATAACGGCTCAGGCGGGTGACACGGGGCGTCGTCGTTGCCTCGTTTGAGTGTCGGCACCGAGGTTGAGGGGGTATTGAGGTGGATCACGTCACAATCTATCGCTAGCGTAGTGGTTCCTACCGGGCAACGATCCGGCACGTGCTACTGAGACTGTGCTTACTACGGAGAGATTGACTAGCGCGGACAACAACTGTAAGGAATAGGTTGCCACCGCATCCACTGCGCGTGTCGAACGCGGCGACGTTGAAGCGGGAGCTGACAGGCTGGCGCGTCCGCCCCGGGAGATCGGGCCGAGCGGCTTGCGGTGGCGAATCTGGCGGCGGCGAGGCGGCGATCGGCAATGATCTCGGCCACTTCAAGGTCGCACCCGGTGGGCCGCGAGCAGCGTGATGTCACGGGATAGCCGGAGACCTTGGTTGGGAGCAGACCGGAAGTATGGGCAGCTGTTGCGCCGAACGGCTTGTCACGCTGATCCCCGAACCGGGGGATCGCTCTCTCATCGGCAAGATGGGTACCTGACAGGGCTACGGTCTACCCGCGCGTTGTTGACAGGCTGGCCCGGCCGCCTCGCACCCCACCAGGCAGTACCCACGGAGCCGGGGTTGCTGGACAAGTTGGTCGAACTGGCGGCAGCTTGCGGTCGCACAGAGCGTGTTGAGTGCCAGGGATTTGGGGTGCATTTTGGACAAGTTCGCCGATAACGCTGCCATGAATAGTTCTTCGGGTAAGGTCTCGCTGGGCCTTGACGCGCCAGGGGGATTCTCGGGTAATGATTTGGTCAGCCCGGCACAAGCGGTGGCAGCTGGGGCGTTGGCGGATCAACGATTCAGGGCCGGTGAGCCCACGGAGTTCCGTATTCATGGTGTGTCTGGCTCCGATGGTCCCACGATGCTGCAGCATCCCCACGTGGTCCAAGTGGCTGGTAAGTCCCCAACGGCGATCTACCGTCGATGGGATCCGAGCGGCCAGGGTGGGCTGTCTGTGCCATGGCCGGTGGAGGCGTACTCGTGGGGAGGGCTGACACAAAGGCCGCTGGCAGCAGCCTCCTGGATCGTGTTGACACCATTCCTGCTCTATAACCTTGCCTATTTCATGCTGCCAGCTGGTGGGGCGAAGTCGGGTCACCACCGGTGGGCTCGGAGACTAATGCGGCTACTTGCGCTGGCAGCGACCGTCCAGCTCGTCAACGGCGCGGTCATGGTGCTGGTCAGCACGATCGGGTGGCAGAACGCCGCAATGCGAAGCGGCAGCCCGGGTTGGTGGATTGGGTGGTACACCCGGTTGGATGCTGGACCGCGCGTCGGCCTGGCGTTGGCCGTGGTGGGGTTAATCATCGGTGGTTTGTGGCTGGCGAGCGTTCGGACAGCGCGCCGGTACGAGAAACGTGAGATGAGCGTCAGCACCGAAAATGATCATGATTGGAAATTGCGGAAACCGGGTTTTTGGCATGGTGCCACCGTCGTGACCAGGCAGCGTAACCTACACGTCGGTGCAGCGTTCGCCTTCGCGGCGTTGAGCGTGGCGTTGCTGCCCACCCAGCACACGGGATGGCAAGTCGTCGAGGTTTCGGCCGCGACAATCGTGCTTGTCGTAGCTGTGGCAGCGACAGCGACCAGCGCGGTCGATCGAGAGCGTCAGCTTGATGACCGCGGTCGCGTCTCGCGTTATCGTTTCCGCGCGGTGATGGGTGCCGGTGTGCTGGTGCTGATTACCACTGCCGTGAGCTGCTTGTGGATAGTCGACCCGATTGACCAGTCGTCGATCGCGCCCGCCCTGGTGTATGCCACCACGGCTGTCGTGGCCATTCAGACCATCCTGTTGCTCGGGCTTGTGATCACGGTCTGGGTGCTGCGTAGGTCCGATGAGTCTCAGCGCGCGAGCGACTGGCAGCCGTTTCTCGGTGGGTGGTTAACCCCGCTGGTGTCCCTGCTCGCGGTGCTGCTTGGTGGTCTGCTCTGGGCGGCAACCAACCTTGCTGTAGCCCGACTGTTCGGTCAGCCCAGCGGAGTGCACCTCTCGGCTGAGACGCCAAAGCCGTCAACGTTGCTCGTGCCGGACGAGGCGTTCGCCTTCGCGATCGGCACGGTCGCTACCGTGCCGGGCGCACTGATTGCGGCATTAGTGCTGTGGCGTACCTACGGGCGCAAACTCCACCAGTGCAAGAGTGATGATCAGATTCGGGCCTGGTATCCCGAGTCAGAACAAGCGCCCCGCGATGCCGTGGCTCAGGTCGCTCGAGCCTGGTCGATCGCCTCGCTGACCGATCGTGTGGATGTGCTCGTCGCGATCGTGGGGCTTTTCTGGGCCGTTGGTGTCACTGCGGTGGAGGTGGCGGCGCTACTGGCGCTTCCTCAGGTAGTCGCCTTGGGCGGGCGGGTTGACGTTCTGGTGGCCTTCGGCGTTGGCGTGAGCGCCCTGACCTCGATTGTCCTGGTGGGCATGCTCCGCTCGACCTACGCCAACTCCGGCCGGAGGCGCGCGGTCGGCGCCCTGTGGGATGTGGCCACCTTCTGGCCACGAGCCACCCATCCACTGGCACCCCCCTGCTACGCCGAACAGGCCGTCCCCGAGATCGTCGATCGAGTCGTGCTGCTCACCGGCCAGCGATCAGACCACCTCTCCGAGCCACCTACCCGACTGCAGCCTCCACCCGCCGTGGACCCGAGTCCGGTGCTGATCACGGGCTACAGTCAGGGATCACTCATTGCGCCGGCCGTCGTCGCGCAGCTACCACCCCGAACAATCGACAAGGTCGCGCTGCTGACCCTGGCCTGCCCCTTCCGGCGGCTATACGGGCGCGCATTCCCAGCCTATTTCAGTCACGAATACGCAGCCGAGCTTAATGAACTACTGACGAATGGTGGCACTCCTGGATTCGATGGTGAACAAGCCACGCGCAGAGGAAGATGGCGAAATATCGTCCGACCTACCGATTATATCGGCTCATGGATCTTTTCTCCACCCAAGGCTCCGGGCCAGCAGCTGCACCAGGACGCCATAGACGTTGCCTGCTTAGATCCACCATCACTTTGCCCCGGGCCTAGCGGTGTCCTAGCTCCTATCCACTACCACTCTGACTGGTGGCAAGATCCACTCCCACGCGTCTATGCTGACCTACTTATGAAGCAACTCAAAAGTGACTAAGGTAAGTGATGCGAGGCTCGGATTTCTGGTTCTTCGCAACAAAGATGGGAGCGGGTGAGGGCACCCGGGGCGACACGCCGGGCTGGAATGAGCAGTTGAAGAGCCTGGGGCTTCACGATCCGTCATCACGACCAAGCGATCATGACCGTGAAGGAGCCGCAGGGGTGAGCGGTGAGGCTACCGCCTCGGTGACGGCTGCATTGTTGGGACTGGACGGGTTTAGCGTGCTGGTCGCGGCTGATGCCGGCGGTGAGCTGGAGTTGCTGGTGGAGGCCACTGCTGACGTCGCGGCCGAGTCCAGGTGCGAACGCCGTCATCGTCTTGGAACCCCAGCTGCCCGCTCGAGTCGTGTGTTGTCCGCTCGGCGGCTACTGTCATCTCATGTCGCTTTCTGACAAAAGGGTGCTGGTTCTTGCGGCCGACCTCTTCGAGGACGTGGAGCTGCTGTACCCGGTCTACCGACTCCGCGAGGAGGAAGTGTCGGTGGCTGTGGCCGGGCTCGACGACAAACCGGTCACCGGCAAGAAGGGTCACGGGCCGGTCCAGGTCCAGGTCACTATCGACGAGGTCGCCGAGGAGGACTACGACGCGCTGGTCATTCCCGGCGGGTTCGCTCCGGACCAGCTGCGCCGGTCTCAGCGGGTGCTCGACCTGGTGCAAGCGTTTGACACAGCGGGCAAGCCGATCGCCTTCATCTGCCACGCCGGTTGGGTCCCGATCTCGGCCAAGATACTCAAGGGTCGGCGCGCGACAAGCTTCAGCGCAATCCGTGACGACATGGAAAACGCCGGTGTCGACTGGGTCGACGAGGAGACGGTTGTCGACGGCAACCTGATCTCGGCGCGGTCGCCCGACGATCTCGGCCCCTGGCTCAAGGCGCTACTCGTGGCGTTGCGGAATTCATAGGCGCCTCGACCCTTTATCGCACCGCGGTCGTCAACATCCTCGGTGTGCTCGGCAACCGCGCCTAGAGGGCGTGTCTCCTTAGTCAGTGGAGCCAGAGCATGATCGCGGCGAGGACGAGTGCGCCTCGGTAGATCAGGGCGTGCTTGTCGTATCCGTGCCGTGTTTGTTCATGGCTTGACCCATTCGAGCAAGTCGCCGGGTTGGCAGTCGAGTACCCGGCACATGGCTTCCAGGGTGCTGAAGCGCACAGCCTTGGCACGACCGTTTTTCAGTACTGCCACGTTTGCCGGCGTAAGCCCGACGCGCTCGGAGAATTCACTGACACTCATCTTGCGTTTGGCCAGCTCGACGTCGATGCGCACCACGATGGGCATTAGATCACCGCTTCCATGTCGGTCCGCAGTGTGGTGGCTTGCCGCAGCAGTGCACGCATCACCACCATCAACAGCCCGACCACGGCAACACCTATCAACATCAACAACAGCAGGAGCGGTAGTCCGGGGTCTTCGGCGTTGAAACCGACGTAGAGGAATACGCCCAGGAGCACCAGCCACGCGGCGACGATGGCCCACACGATCACGTCCACCCACGCCAAGGAGGCCTCACTGAAGATGCGGTCGTTTTTGACCAGGGTGAGCAACTTCCAGGTGGACACGATCACCACCTGGATACACAGCACCCAGAACACCGTCACGGCCGTCATCGGCCACCTCAGGTAGGCAAGGTCCGGGGACTCCTCGGCCATGTACGCGAACTGTCCGGGCAGCGACATGGTCTGGAACACGACCAAGATCCCGAACAGCAACACGAGGAAGACTCTGAGCGGGGCTACCGCCCGATGCTCTGTGACCATGCATCGACTATCGCTTGTTCTCTATCGACTGTTACTTGTTCACTATCGATTGTCAATCGGCACCTGCCGTTCCACCGCGTCCGAGGCTGGCGATCTTGGAGCAGGGGACGGGGGTGACGGGTCGGGTCACGTCGCGCTTGCCGGCCCTTGCGGCGCCGAACAGCCCGTCGTGGACGTACTCAGGGGTCGACACATGGGCTGGTTCTGGGTCACCGTCCTGGCCGCTGGACTTGCGCCGCGAGGTCGACCGCGGCGTCCTCGGTAGCGCATCGTCGTCGTGGAGGGACGACGGCGGCTAGGCGCCCGGCAAGCTCACCATCGACCCGCAGCTGCGTGCCGTCGTCAAGGAGACGCCGATGCGGCAGGTGCCCAGTACACAATGCGGTACTACCTGGAGCACCGCCGACCGTCCAGGAGATCGAAGACGTACTTCGGCGCCTTGCCCGCAGCCCGGGACATCGCGCGCGTCGGGGAACCCGTGGCAGCCGAGCTTGGCCTGGTGACGTGGCCGCGCGAGGAAACGGACCGCATCCGGTGGATCGAGGCCCTGCCGCCCACCCAATTTGATCCAGCGGCCAATCATCACCGCAGACGATGGGACCGCAGTGGTGGCCGCTCACCGGAGTCGGTCCACCCCGTCTTGCCATAGGCGTCTGCATCGCCCCGCCCACCTGCCGACGGTTTATCGCGGTGCTCATCAACCGATGAGTGCGGGCCCGGAATTCGTCATAGCAGGTTGAATCGGGCACGGTCCGGCGCGCGTACCGTCTCGCAACGCCAGCCCTGCGAGCGTTCGAGGCCACCCCCCATGGACTACGAAACCTTTATGACGACCGTGGCAGGGCCGGCACGCACCGCCCGGGAGAGGGCCGAGCGGCAATCCGCGCGACGTTGCAAATCTTCGCCGAGCACCCGACCCGCGAGGAGGCACGTCAGCCCGCTGGGCTACTTCCCGCCGAGGTGGGCCCTTGCCTGCACACCGGCCCGTGGGAAGCGCGGCGCTTTAATGCGACGAGTTCGTGCGCCGGGTCGGCGAGCGCGCAGGGGTTGACCTGTCCACCGCACAGCGTTTGCCGTCGTCGTCTTTAGCGCATTGAGCCAGGCGGTCCCCGAGGAATATGACAATATCGTGGCCCAACTGCCGGGGGACGTCACGCCGCTGCTGCCTCGAGGCGCCGATTGCGAGGCGGTGCCGGCCACGCGTTCCTGTCGCGGGTCGCCGCCAGCGCCCGGGCTCGACCCGGATGGCGCGCGGCGGGGAGGCGCCGCTCCGGGATCACGCCGGCCGTCTGGCGTTGTTTTCGTCGGTCACGCGACCTGTCCTCGCGGGTGGGATGAGCGATCCTTCAACGACTACTGCGCCGACTTCCGGGGTAAGCCGTGCTACTGCCGAGCACAAGGAGGGCCGATGTCGAGCACCGAGACCGGTCAGGTGACCGGGACCAAGGATAAGGACTACAACCTGATTTGGTTCACGGAGTCCTGTCTCAGCAATACGCTGCGCCTGGAGACCTACATCCAGGACGCCGAGCGTGAAGGCGACTCGGAGTTAGCTGAGCTGTTCAAGCGGGCGCAGGCCGAAAGCCGTAAGGGAGGCGAGAAGGGCAAGCAATTGCTCCGCCAGCGTCTCACCGGGTGACGGCTCGTCGCTGCCACCATCCCAATCAGCGCCAAGGTCATAGCGGAGATCGAGGCCGAGTGGGCGGCGCGCATCGGCACGCGCGCGGATGGGCCAGCTCCACGACGCACTCACCCGCCTGCGCGAGATCGCCAATCCATACCGATAGGAGGACGCCACGCCCGGTCCCTCTACACAAGCGCCGAACCCACTCGGTCCCGCAGGCTGCGGTAGTCCACCAGTCCCATTCGGCTGGAGTTAGCGCACTCACTAACCGAACTAGATGCCCCGCTGCCCGCACCGCAGCCCGCGCAGCTGCACGCCAGCCTTGGCGCTGCTCGTTGCCGCCGAAGGTGGTCCAGGCGCGGGAGTGGTTAGCCTCCACTCCATACCATGCGTACGTTACGTACGTCAGGTACTCGGTTCAGAGGCGGATCGGTGATGTGAGGTGGACGGTGGAAGGCGTGCACTTTGACAGCTATACCGAGGCGCGGACGCACCTGCAGGATTTGCGCGATGCGGCCGAGCGAGGGCGGACTGCCACGATTCGTCGTGAGTCCGCGATGGCTGCGGTGGTCGACGCGGATCGTTGCGACGCTTCCTGGCTGCGCTGAGTCCGGTCCGGGCTCAGGTCGTCGCGGAGGCCGGAGGCTGGTCGGTATTTATTCCGGGTCTTCCCCATCGCCGCTGATGGGGCCACATTCGATGAGGCCATTAGCGAGGTGATCGCTGCGCTTCGCGAAAACGCTGCTGACTGGCAGGAGCGGCTGGCCGAGGCTCCCAACCATCAGGGCAACTGGGGACTGGTGCAGTTGGTCGTGCTGAGCGATGACGATCAGCTGCGTGACTGGCTGGTGGGCTCAAGGCAGTGAGCTGGCCGCAGCCCACGCGCCAGGACCACGAACGGTTTTGCCTCAATGAGGGCTGGGAACGGGTCCGTAATGCCCGCGGCCGCACCGGTACATATCATGTCACTTACGAGCTTGCTCTTCCGGATGGCCGGATTTTGCAGACGCAGGTCTCCCTCCCAGTGGACCGCAGTGGTTATGGGCGAAGTCTTTGGGCGCACATACTGCGAGATCACTGCACGTGAGCGAGGGGGAGTGCTGGCTGTGTGCAGAAGGGCGTAAAGCCGACACGGTGTGCCGCACTCACCACCGGAGCCACTGCCTGCCGAAGTCGTTCACCTACTTATTACCCGAGTCCGCCTACGTGAGAACGAGGTCCTGGCTATGAGTAGGAATGAGGCGATGGCCCGTCTTCAGCGCTTCTGGGCAAAAGGATGTGAGTTGCAGCCGCTCGGGCTCGACCCATGCTCTGACGGAGAGCTGGGTGCCAATCGCTTTGTCGATAAATCATCCCTGAAGGTTCATTATCCTGCTGGGTGACGAAGCGAGGGTAGTCCATACGTTTGTACGATAGGCGGGCACGATTACCTGAATCTTTCAGGTGCCCGTAGCCCGAAGGTCCTTGCGGACTGTTGATAAGCCCTGGACTCCCACCGCGGAACGGGCAGATGCTGCGCACCCACAACGACTCCCAGAGACCGACAACATGATCTGTTGGGCCGCAGCGAGTCGTTCCGGAGACCACCGCGTTGATGGGATAATGCAGGCGGGCAACGACGGTGCACCAGCCTCGGAGATGGCGACGCTTCTGGACAGGCGGAGATAACGCCGACTCTGGGATGTTGTGGGTGGCCGGTGACCCGTCGACGTCTCGGTCGAGGGCGGGGACGCTCGGTGGGTCACCGGCCATGTGCTGACTGCTCAGCCCTCGTGGATGCGGGGGGAGACCCACGACGTCGGTGAGACTGCCAGCTTTCTGGTGTGCTTTATGCAGTTGTGTTTACGAACAGCTCCCGTGACACCGTCCGGAGGATCTAACCCACGACCCAGTCCACCGCGCGATACCGCCTGGCCGTATGTCGGGACTCCCGCCACTCAGGCTCCAGATCGGGCATCTCGCCTCCAGCATCGCGGAAACTCACCCTGTTATGGGCGTGCGCTGCGCCCAGTGGACGCCACGGACAGGTCAACGGAATACGCTGATTGGCAGAGCGCAACAGAGGGCTGCGTTCGCGCCGTGCGGTGCCCCGCTCGGCGCTATCGAGTCGGTCGAGCAGAGGACTGAACTCGGAGTGGGAAATCCACAACCTCATGATCAGCCGTCGCCGACGCGAGATTGTCCAACAGCTCATAGCTCAGTGGGACGATTGGCTGTCACAGCAGAGGATCGTCGGCAGGTCTCTGTGTCGGACGCTGGGAGATCTAGAGCGTCTACCTGGACGAGCGGCTGGGCTGGTATCCCGCGTTGGCTGCGCACGGGGTGGGAGG
>JALZCN010000150.1 GCA_030863045.1 Actinomycetota bacterium
TGGTCCGTGACACCAACCGGTCGTGCTCCCGAAACAAGGTCGCGGCCCACCGAGCGGTGATCCGGGCCAACTCGTCGGGATCCGGGCCGTCGGCGGCGAGGCGGGCGATCTCCTCGTCGGTGGCAGCGATCACCCGGTTCACATCCACGTCGGACGGGTGGATCGCGGTGATGGTCAAGGTATCCGGGTCCCGGGAGTCCAACGGCGAATTGAACAGTCCACAGCCCGCGCCGATGTCGGTGACCAGCGCGTCGGTGTGCACCAGGCGCTGCTCCAAGCGGGCCGAGTCACCGTCGGTGAGTACCGCGCACAGCACCTCGTAGGCGAGATAGTCCTCAAAGCCAGCGGTCGGATCTGGTAGCCGGTAGCCGATGGCCAAGGCGGGCAAGGGGGCGTGCGGATCGGGATAGCGGTGCCGGCGCTCTCGGTCCGGTGGGGGCTCGGCGAACGAAGGCCGGACCGGAACCGGACGGGCGGGGACGTCATCGAAGTGCCGGTGCACCAGCTCCACCGCGGCATCCACGTCGAAATCCCCCGACACGGTAAGCACCGCATTGCCCGGGGCATAGTAAGCATCGAAAAACGCCGCGCAATCGTCCACGGTGGCCGCTTCAAGCTCGGAGAAGTCACCGTAACCGTTGTGCGCATTGGGAAAGGTGTCGTAGAGCACCGGCGGCAACGTGATCCACGGAAATCCACCGTAGGGCCGGTTCAGCACGTTGAGCCGGATCTCCTCTTTTACGACGTCGACCTGGTTGCGCAGGTTCTCTGCGGTGATCCGCGGAGCGCGCATCCGGTCCGCCTCCATGAACAGCGCCCGCTCCAGCGCCGCCGAGGGCACCACGTCGTAATAGTCGGTGTAGTCCTGATGCGTGGAACCATTGAACGTCCCACCCGAGGACTGCACGTGGCGAAAGTGCGCGAGCTTCTCCAGGCTCTCGCTGCCCTGGAACATCAGATGCTCGAACAAGTGCGCGAAGCCGGTCCGACCCTGCGGCTCGGAGCGGAATCCGACATCGTAGTGCACACCCACGGCCACCACCGGCCCGGAGCGGTCCGGGCTCAGCATCACCCGCAGCCCGTTGGCCAATGTCTCGCGGTGCAGTTCGGCCGAGGGCGTGGGGATGGAGGTCATGGATTCACCCTACGGCGGGCGGCGGTGGCGTCGCTGCGCAGCCGCCACGCCAGCAGAGCACCGGCGATCCCCGCGACCACGACACCGACCACGCCGATGCGCTGCCCGTCCGGCATCGTGGCGGGTACCCCGGTCCCCGCCAGGCGTGCTACCACGTCGCGCGCGGGCAGCGGATCGGGCACCTCGACAGTCAGTACCTCACCCAGCCGGTGACCGCAGCCATCCAGCCGGGCGGCGACTTCGCGACCATCGAACAGCTCCACGCGCAGCCCGTCCCGGGCGTCGGATGGACCGCAGAGCACCGCCTGGACCACGGTGGCCTGAGCGACGCGGAATTCGCCGCCACCGGCTGCGGGCCACAGCAACCAACCCATTGCCGCCAACCACAGCGTTGAGACCAGGGCGAGCGTTACCGTGCTCACTCCGACGACACGCCTGGATGTCACCGCCGCATCGTAGCCAGGCAACGCCCCCGGTCCCGCCGAGCCGACGCCGTGCGGAGCCGAACTACGGTCAAGGTCGGTGCGGCAGGCGGCGCAGGCCGACTTGGGCAGCTCCCGCTTCCAGCTCCGCCAAGCCGAAGGCCGCCACCGGGCCCAGCGCTCCGGGGCCGGATACGCCGTGCTCAGCGGCCCGCTGCGCGCCCCAGGCGAGCAGGTCGGCGGTGAGCTGGTAGGGATCACCCGCCACCAGGCACGCCTCCGCCAGCGCAGTACCCGATGCGTCATATGCGGTGCCGATGACATGCGAGGTGACCCTGGCCAAGGCCACCGGATCGGGCTCCTCGGCGACCCACTGCAGCGCGGACTCCCCGATTCTGCGCACCAACGACCGCGCGCCGGGCAGCGCCACCAGCGCCGGGATGGCTCGCGAGGACAGGTGCAGCACGCGTGCCGCGGGTCCGAACGAGCCGAGGTAAACGTCGACCTCGGGCAGGCGCCCAGGACCAGCGAGCCGGGGCAGCGCGTAGTGCTCCGTGGAACCGATGCTCAACGCTGGGCGCCCGCGCCCAGCTAAGGAAAACGTCCGCATCCGCAACCCGGTCGGTTCCGGCCGGATCCCGTCCCGCCAGGTGAAGGCCTGTTCGGTGACCAGCCCGACAAGCGAGGCACCGGTGCCCCGGCTGATCACCTGAGCCCCACCTACCCCGCTGATCAGGTATCCGACCTCCACCCGATGCACCTCGCCACCCGAGTGTCGCAGCGCGAGCGCGCCGGCGAGGTTGCCGGGCACGTAGTCGTACCCGAACGCGGTGATCAGGCTGGCCCCCGTCCGCTCGGCCTGCGGGCCGAACTCTTCGAACACTCGGCGGATGAACGGCGCCTCGCCGGTCGAGTCGAAATAGATCGACCCTGCATCGACCGCTGCCCGCAACGCGGGCTCGCCGAGCCGGAGAAACGGGCCGACGGTGCTGACCAGCACGTCGTCCCTGCCGATCAATGCCCGTACCGACGAGTGGTCGCCGACGTCGGCAGTGGCCACGTCCAGGTTGCCGAGGTGGCGCGCCAGCGACGCGAGGCGGTCGGCGCTTCGTCCGGCCAGCACTGGTCGCAGACCGCGACGCACCATCGCCTCCGCCGTACGACGGCCGGTGTACCCGGTCGCGCCGAACAACACGATCACCGGTCGAGTCCCTTACGGAGACATATCGGGGCCGGCAGCGGTGGGGTAACTCCGATACGGCTCCATGTCGGGGGCGTCGAGGAGGGCCTGGGACACCTAATCGGCCCGGAGGGCTTTGGCCAGCTCGGCGCGGCTGCTGATGCCGAGCTTGGCGTAGGCGTTGGCGAGGTGGGCCTCGACTGTTCGCACCGACAGCACCAACCGCTCGGCGATGGCCTGGTTCTTCATGCCCTGCACAACCAGGCTGGCGACCTCGCCCTCCCGGGTGGTCAGTGGTCGCGGTGCCAGCTGCTCCAGAGCAGGAGTGCGGATCTCCTCGCAGGCACGAGCCAGACTGGCGGCTCGGGCGGTAGAAGCGGCCGCTCGGCGACGGTCACCGGCGCGCAGGTGCGCCGCGGCAGCGTGCGCGGCGGCGTCAGTAGCCAGCAGGCGGGCCCCCATCGCCTCGAACTCGGCCGCCACGTCGTCCAGCGGCCCACCGGCGTTGGCGGCTGCTGCCTGAGCGTGCGCGCTGTAGGCGGCCACCAGCGGGCCCTCGACCTGGCCGGCCAACTGGCGTAACCGCCCGGCCACCTGGCCGGCCCGTCCCAAGCGGACTGCGGTGTGCAATGCCTGCGCCTCCACGGCACGCTGGCCCATACCGGCCGCCACCGACGCCGCGTGCAATGCCCGATCGATCGCCTGGCAGACGCGGTCATCGGCAGCTGCCTGCCAGGCCTCGGCCAACAGCAACTCCGGTTCGAACACCGCACAGTGGCGCCCGGCGCTGCTGCCGTCCAACAGCCGCCGCGCGGTCTCAGCGTCGCCCAGTTGGGCGTGGGTCTGAGCCAGCAGAGCGATATACAGGTGCCCGAAACCACCCGGGTCACACTGACCCAGGCCGGCCACCGCTTCGGCCAGCCACCGGACCGCTGTGCGCGGACGTCCAGCGGCCAGCGCCGCCCATCCGATATGGGCGGCGGCCAACGCATCTCCGGCCCACTGCGGTGCAGCCATACACCACTTATGCAGCTCGTTGGCCCGGGTCACGGCGTCATGCACGCGCCCACCGAGCAGCAACGCCGACAGCTCACTGTGAGACAGCACTTGCCTGCACAGTGCCATCTCGGGCTCGGTCGTGCAGCGCGCAAGCGCGGCCCAGCCGTCTGCGACCGCAGACAGCGCCTCGATAGTGCGCCCCCGGGCGGCCAGCCCAGCCCCGGTAGCGCTCGACGCCCACACCACCGCCTCGGCGCTGACTCCCTCCGAGGCCAGGATCTCGGCACCGGACTCCGCCGCCTGCTGCGGACGTCCCGCAAAAAACGCCAAGACACCATGAACGGCACTGATTCGCCGGCACATCTCGTTGTCGGCCGCGTCGGCAGCCGCCTTGTGCAACATCGCCTCGGCTTTGGCCACCTGGCCTAGTCCGAAGAACAGGTTCAGGGCTCGCACCACGGCCAGCCGAGACCGGTCCTCCGCCGAGGTGGCGAACGGCGCCGCAGCCGCCGCCACCTGTTCGGCCTCTTCGGGCTGGCCTTGCCAGCGCACCGCCTCCAGCAGCGCCAGGTGCGCCCGCATGCCGTCCCGCCCGTCGGTGCCGTCGATCGACGCGCGCGCCATACGTGCGGCGTTGTCGTGATCGAGCAAGGCGTTAGCGTGCACCGCTGCCTCGGCCAGCAGGCTGGCGTGGGCACCGGGCTGGTCGCTGTCCAGCAGAAGTAGGCCGGCACGCAGCAGGTCATCCTGGCGCTTCCAGGGCAGGTGGGTGTTGGCCAGGCGGCGGCGCAGCCGGCAGGCATTGGCTTCAGGCAGCTGGTCACGCACTACGGAGGCGTAGATCGGGTGGGCCAGCCAGACCTCGGCCCGCCAACCACTGTTCACCACTGTTACCAGACCGCGGCGCTCGAGCACCGCGACCACCTCGGGATTGATCAGGCTGGCCACCCGACCCAACCCCAGCGGCTCGTCGGTGGCCAGTAGCTCCAGTGCGGTCCGCTCGTCGGCACCCAGCCCACCCAACTGGGACTGGACAATCTCCCGCAGCCGGGGGGTGGGCTCCATCCGGCCCTCCCAGATCCACACGCCATCACGCCTTCGCAGGGCGCCGGTGTCACACCCGCCCTCCACCAGTTCGCGGAGAAAGAGAACGTTGCCGCGGGTGGCGCGCCATAACCGTTCAATCGTGCGGCTGTCCACCACCCCACCGAGCACACCGGTCACCAACCGGTCCATCTCCACCCGCGGCAGCTGCGCCAGCTCCAACCGGTCGGCTAGCCCGTTCTTCCACAGTGTCACCACTGGATCGGGAGCAGGATCCCCGCTTCGCACCGTCAACACCAGACAAGCCGTACGGGTCAAGGCCAGCTGATGGAGCAACGTCACCGACAGCTCGTCGAGCAGATGTGCATCGTCGATCCCGATGACCAGCCGATGACCCTTACCCTGCTCTGCGATCGCGGCGCCGGCGCGTTGCAGCAGCGTCAGTGGATCAGACACCGTCCCCACCGCCGGCAGCAGATGCGCCACCGCGCCCAACGGGATCGCCGCCGCGGCGCTGGTCCCCGCCGCCCACCGGGTCACCCGACCATTGCGCTTTGCAGCCGCCAGTGCTTCCCGAGCAAGACGTGTCTTACCCACCCCAGCCGGGCCGGCAATGACCACACTGCGTGAATCCCCACCGGTGACACGTTCAGCAATGAACTGCAACTCTGAGTCACGCCCGGTGAGCGTCCAGGAATCCGCTCTCATCGCTGGCCTGACCAACGCACCCGACAATTTGCGCTGGTCAGAGGCACAACTGATGGCATGACGCGAACAGCCGACCCCCGCCCCCTCTGACACATTTGGCTACGCCCCCCCGCGTCGCGCCAACAGCTGATGAGCTACCCCTTATGGGGAGCATATGCTAACCGTGACGAGATTGCCATGGTCGATACGCTCAAGAAGGGGAATACTTACCGAAGCTAGAGCCTCAGCTTCACTACTTAGTAACTGAACGTGTTCATGCCGTGACATTCTGCTCGGCGGTTTCGAGGCGACATGCGACCGCTATCGCCGCTCGATCAGAGAACAATGCCGCCCGAATTAGTTAGCGCGTGTCTTAATCTGGCTCAACCGCCTGGCGCGATCGTGGACATCCCTGAGGTCTGGGAACGCGTGACGCTTGGTGTGCCCCGATAGCGCAGCACCGATAAGCCCGCGGCCTCGGCAGCCAGCGTGTCGCTGACCGTCACGGTGGCGTGGCTAGTCCCGGACAGTCTCGCATCGAGGCGCCGGACCGCTAGATCTGACAGCGGTAGTCGGCAGGCACCCGCCGCGTTGAGCTGCAGGTCCTCAACCCGGCCGGACAGTGCCAGCGTGCTGGCCCCTGAGACAGTGGCCTGCAGCCGGTCGACCGTGACGGGACCGGTGACCGCGCTGGCCCCGCCAACGACCAGATGCAACGCTGGACTGCTGACGCCCGGTTCCAGAGTCACCCGGCTGGCGCCGCTGGTGGCCAATCGATCGAGCTGGCCCACGGTGACCTCGGCGGACAGCGTGGCGTTCCGGACACCCAGGCCCGGCCTGATGCCCAGTCGTAGTTCGTCGCCGAGGACGCCGGCCTCCACCTGATCGACCAGATTGTCGTCCATTTTGACCGTCGCCTGCGGGGGGCCGCCCGTCCTCAGATGCACCACGAAACCGGCCCCCACCGTCAACGACGTCACCCCGGTCAGGTCGATCGTCCGGCTGGTCAGCCGGCCGGAACCCGCCACCGCGCCGGGACCGTCAAAGGAGTAGCTGCCGCCGGGTGAGCCAGCCCTCCCCGAAACGCCATCTCCACCGTCTGCGCTACCGCCCTGACCGCCATAACCGTTGCCGCTGCTGCCGGAGGTACCACTGGTCCCGGTGCCACCGGTGCCTTCCTCGGCGGTACCCATGCAGCTGGCCAGCAGCATCACCGCGGCCAACGCCACCACCCCCTGCAGGATCCGACCGACCATCTGCAGCGCACCCCCGCACCGGGCACCCACCACTAAGACCTCCTTGCGCGGAATCGCGCCGGACCCCAGCGGGCCCACGCCATCCGCAGCGGACCATTCACTATCATGCAGAGCAGCAGGGCCCCACCCACCCAGGGCAGCACTAGCAAAATCATTTGGATCACACCCAGGGTGGTCACCGCCACTTCGCCGGCCGCGGCTGCTGCGCCCACCGCCTGACCGAGTCGTATCAGCTGGTCCCACACCACCGGCATCACCTGCGGCACGACTATCAGGAACCCGATCACCCAATACAATATGGCGGGCACTACGATGATCACCCAACCGGTGATGGTCCAGCGGACCCATGGCTTGAGCTCAAGCACTCGGGGATGCGCACCCCGCCCGGGGATCATGCTCTTCAGCACCGGACCCAACCGGCTGAACAGATCCGGCACCCCGATCAGATCACTGAGAATGTAGTACCCATCCATGCGGATCACCGGCAGAAACTGCATCGCGGTCTCGATATGCATCGCCACGATGCCCACCAGCAGCCACGGTGCCCCGGTCTCCAGGTAGGCCAGGCTCATCCCGGCGATGAAAACCGCGTTGAAGTACACACCGCCCAGGTCGGTGCGTAGCCTGCCGCGCCGGCTCAGCCGATAGGAGTCGGTGACAGTGCTGTACAACGCCGGCCACACCAGATATAGCCCGAACCCCATCTTGCCTGGCCGGGCGCCTCCATATCGGCACGCAGCGACATGCCCGAACTCATGAAAGACCGCCGAAGCAAAGATCAACGCCAACACCAGCAGGGTCAACTCCGGCTGGTAGACCAGCGCCAGCGCGCTGGGCACCACCTGCCCCAACGCCCCCTGCGCGACGTTCAGCACGTCCAAGGC
>JALZCN010000154.1 GCA_030863045.1 Actinomycetota bacterium
GTTCATGACGATCGATGTGCCCGCACCTTCGGTCCGAGAGCGGATCCTCACCGCCACTGCCGACTTGCTCGCCTCCGGTGGCAGCGACGCGGTGTCGACCCGTGCGATCGCCGCCGCCGCCGGAGTGCAAGCACCCACCCTGTACCGCCTGTTTGGTGACAAAATGGGGCTACTCGACGCGGTGACTGCCTACGGCTTCGAGCGCTATCTGGCGGAGAAGAAAGCCCTCGTCCCCAGCGACGACCCGGTCGCCGACCTCCAGCGCGGGTGGGACAACCACGTCGAATTCGGCCTGACCCACCCCGCCTTCTACGTGCTCATGTACGGCGTTGCCCAGGCCGAGCGGCGGCCCGCGGCAGCCGAGGAGGCTTACCGCATGCTGCTAGGCCTGCTTGAGCGCGTTGCCGCCGCCGGTCGGCTCCGCATGCCCCCTGACGCCGCCGCCCGCCTCATCCACGCCACCAACACCGGCGTCACCCTCAGCCTGATATCCACCCCAGTGCATGAGCGCGATGCCGCCCTCTCGTCCCGTGCCCGCGAGGCCATCCTCCCCGCCATCACCACCAACGACGCCCCCAGCGGACCCGAAGCGTCAATCGCCACCCGCGCGCTCGCCCTCGACGCCGCCCTCACCCAGCACCCGCACCCGCTGACCTCCGCCGAAGCCGCACTCCTGCACGACTGGCTCCACCGCCTGGCGACCACCACCTCGCGTCGCGGGTGATCAAGGGGTCCGTAACACGAACGGTGTTTTCGGCGTGTTCGGTTAGTAGGTTTCGGCGGCCGGCCAGCGGTCCCCGAACGTGATGGCGAAGGCATTGATCACGGGCTTCCAGCGCATCGTCCATCGAGCGCGGCCGGTACCGGTGGGGTCCAGGCTGCGGGTCACAAGGTACAGGCACTTCAAGGCTGCCTGCTCGGTCGGGAAGTGCCCGCGCGCCCGCACTGCCCTGCGGTATCGTGCGTTCAGTGATTCGATCGCGTTGGTCGAGCAGATCACTTTCCTGATCTCGACGTCGTAGTCGAGGAACGGAACGAATTCATTCCACGCGTTGCGCCACAGTCGGATCATAGCCCGATATTTTTTACCCCATTTCTCCTCCAGTTCTTCCAACGCGACGAGCGCGGCATCCGCATTGGGCGCGGTGTAGAGAGGTTTGATGTCCCGTTTGATCGCGTCACTGTCGACGCGCGAGGTCAGTCGGAATGTGTTCCGAATGAGATGGATGATGCACATTTGTACGATGGTCAGTGGCCACACGTTCTCCACGACCTCGGGCAGTCCTTTCAACCCGTCGCAGACCAGGAAGAACACATCCCGCACACCCCGGTTCTTCAGGTCGATCAGGACGCTCATCCAGAACTTTGCGCCCTCGCCGCCGGTGCCGGCCCACAGGCCCAGCACGTCCTTGCGACCGTCCACGGTGACGCCGATAGCGGTGTAGATGGGCCGGTTGGCGACCTGGCCGTCCCGCACCTTCACCACGATGGCGTCGATGAAGATCGCTACATAGACGGCGTCCAACGGGCGGGCCGCCCACTCGGCCATCTCGGCCACCACTTTGTCAGTGATCCGCGAGATCGTCTCCTTGCTGACCGATGCCCCGTAGATCTCCGCGAAATGTGCTGATATCTCACCCGTGGTCAACCCTTTCGCATACAATGACAACACGATCTCGTCCACATCGGTGAGCCGGCGCTGCCTTTTCTTGACGATCTGCGGCTCAAACGTTCCCTCCCGGTCCCGGGGCACATCAATACACACCTCCCCTACCGCGTCCGAGATCACCGTCTTACAGCGGCTGCCATTGCGCACGTTCCTGGACTCGCGACCGGCCTCGGCGCGATTCTTTGCATGACCGAGGTGTTCGGTCATCTCCTCGTTCAGCGCCGTCTCCAGCACGTTCTTGGTGAACAGCTTCAACAGCCCATTCGGACCGGTCAGCTCCAGCCCGCGCTGCCGGGCCTCAGCCACCATCGCCGCCGCGGCGGCCTGCTCCGGCGACAGCTGCCGCCCCTCGGTCTTCTCACTCCCACATGGACTCACAGCGTCCGATGTCATCACTTACAGTGCCCATCCCGCCGAACCTCCGTCCGGCGTGTCGGGCCGGAAACACCCTTCGCTGCACAGTCCCTGAAGAGTCAACGCGTGAGCAGGAAGGCTGCGGGTTTGGCGTGAATTGCCACCACCGTTCACTATCGGAGTATGACCCAGAGCGGGATGACGTGCTGTTCTTCGGGTACGTCGTTGGTGACTCGGCTGAGCTGGGGTACTTCAGCTTGTTGAGCTAACTCAGGTGCGCGTGCTCTTGGGTTGCCGGTCGAGCGTGATCGGTACTTCGAGCCGTGCCGGCTGTCGGAGATCAAAAGCTAGGCCGGTGACGATCCCTCCCAGCCCCTCCAGGCGTGCGGGAGGGATCGTTGTACATCCGGAGCTTGTGGATCTACGTTCTGCCTGGCTAAGAGGTATGACCTCCTGAGAAGCCGCCTAACAAGGTCAACGGGCAAGGGTGGTGTGTTCCCTCGCCCGTTTTGGCCGGTCGCGTGCTTATCCTGGTCGGCATGATGACACCGCTCTTGACCGAAGGTGATCTCGATCGTGGCCGGCCGCCAGACGTAGGCACTCC
>JALZCN010000182.1 GCA_030863045.1 Actinomycetota bacterium
CTGAGGACCCCGTCCTCCTCACCGTTCGCAGGCTCACGGCGAGCCTCTGGACGGGGCAGGTCCCGTGGGTCCCCGCGGCAACGAGAACTCGACGGGGTCGTCGGCCGATGCAGACAACCGCGCCGGCCACCGTCAGACTGTGGGGACGTCGTGGAAGGGAGCGACCATGACGACTCAGCACGTTCGTGCCACCGAGGGCGACACGTACGACCACCTGGGTCTGCGTCTCCGCATGCGCCTCACCGGTCAGGAGACCGCGGGCGGCCTCGCGCTGATCGAGCACGTCGGGCGGCGGGGGGCCGGTTCGCCACTGCACCGGCACACCCGGGAGGCCGAGACCTTCATCGTCCTCGACGGCGAACTCGACGGTTGGTCGGATCAAGACCGCACGGTCGTAGCGGCGGGCGACACCCTGTACCTGCCTTCGGGCAGCGAGCACGCGTACCGGGTCCGCAGCGCCACCGCGCGGTTTCTCCTGCTGGTCACCCCGGCCGGTTTCGAGCAGTTCTTCGTCACCGATGGCGTCCCCAGCGATCCCGACGCCGAACTGCCATCCGTGCCCGGACCTCCGCCTCCCGAGGCGGTGGAACGGCTCGCGCAGATCCTCACCGACTACGGGGTGTCCATCACCGGTCCACCGCCGAGTTCCTGACGTCGGTCCGTACGTCGCACGTTCGTCCCGGCGCGTCGAGCGCTGCCGTCCTGAGCGGCCACGACAAGGCAGGCCTGCCACGCCCTCGGCGCAGCGGTCCGCGTCGGCTTTCCCTGGCTTGTGTCAAGTGGTCTTGATCGTGATCTCGTCGATTGCGCCCTCGTCGCCACGATGAACAGTGGGAATCCTGCGGGTGGTCCCGGTGGAGGGATCAACGCAGTTCGGGACTTCCAAGCATCGGATCGTGTCAGGGTGACGACACACAACAGCCTTGGAGAACGCGAGAATCGGCAGTTCCACCTCGCCGTTCACTGCAAACCTGGCCTCACCAGTTGGTGTAGCGGCCAGGCCGAGCGGCAAGGTTCCTCCGTCGCCGCGGCGGGTGTGCACTTGCCTCGTCATGGCACTTACTTGTCACGACCATCCAGGCCTTCACCCAACCAGTCCGCTTCCCTCCCCGCAGTGCGCTCAGCCCGACAACTCAGCATGGCGTCCGCGCCGTTACGGCGCATGCCACGAGGGGCCTCGTCCACGACCACACGTCCACCTCCCGCTGCAGGATCCGCTACCGGGGACAGTGGTCGCCTCGGGCAGCCAACTCCCCTGGCGCTTGGTCCGCACCAGTCGGCGGTCGTCATGTGAGAGGGCGCACGGAGGGCGGAGCCTCGTCCTGGCACCCATCCGTCGAGCACCGGCCCGAGTTCTGACGCCGCTGCGCCCAGCTGTGGTCGACAGTCATCTCGGCCGGGCTCGGAGCTCGCGGCTCTCGCTGAGGGATCCATGTGCGACACGGGTGGGCGCGACTCGATCAAGGTCTGGTCACTGCTTGATCACATGCGGCTTGCGAGGGGAGGGTGACGGCATGCCGTTCCTCCCGCCGCCGCCGAGCGCGGCCTGGGCTCACCAGGAGGCCCGCTCCGGCTTCGAGGTCGTCTACTGCCAGCCCCACGATGACGGTCACCTGCTCACCGGCGCCACGACCGCGGTCGAGGACGGGCAGTCCTGGATCGTCGACTACGAGATCCGGGTCGACGTCGGCTGGCACACCCGCAGCGCTCACGTGACCGGACGCTCGAGCACCGGGGCGCGCACGCGACTGCTCGAAGGTGACGGGAAAGGTCGCTGGCGCATCGACGGGGAGCCTGCGCTGCACCTGAACGGCTGCCTGGACGTGGACCTGGAGTCCTCAGCGATGACCAACGCGCTGCCGGTGCACCGCCTTGCCCTCACTACCGGTGCGGTGGCGCAGGCGCCGGCCACCTACGTGCGGGCCCGCGACCTGAGCATCGAACGCCTTGAGCAGCAGTACGCACGGACCATCGACCAGGACGAACACCAGCGCTACGACTACACCGCCCCAGCCTTCAACTTCTCTTGTCAACTGGTCTACGACGAGGCCGGCCTGGTGCTGGAGTATCCCGGCATCGCCGTACGCGCCCTCTGACACACCCCGCGGACCGCTTCGCGCGCCCGGCAAGGGATGCCTGACTGGTCGGCGATGCGCTGGCGCAGTGGTCGGGCCAGCCTCGGCCGCCCCGGGCAGCGACCACCGAGACCGTCGGCGAGAGTGGCAGGAGAAGGCGCAGGCCCGGCCGAGCGGGTCGTCAGCCGACGGCTGACTTCGTGCACGCACCTGCGGGCCGCATCCGTTCCGATTCTCCTTGTCGCTCCCCAGGGGCCGGTAGGACCATCACGCCACTTCGAGTGTTCGACGGAGGCACAGTCGTGGTCACCAACTACCTGATCGGCGGAGCCATCAACGGCCTCGTGTTGATCATCGTCGCCTTTGCGCTGTCAAGGTTCGTCGGCGACATCTACGGCCGTGCCCTGCTCGTCATCTTTCTCATCCTCGCGGGCGGGGCGTACTTCGGATTCGCCACCGCAGCGCTCACCAGCGGCCTCTGGTTGCTGGCCGAGCTGCTGCACGTCCTGGTGATCGGCGCCATGGGCCTGCAGGGTCTGCGCGGATCGCCGTACTGGATCGCGGGCGGGTGGGCGCTGCATCCGCTCTGGGATTGGCCGCTGCACTATCTCGGCCCCGGAAACGCCTTCGCGCCCGACTTCTACGCGATCGCTTGCATCACCTTCGACTGGCTGGTTGCGCTCTACATCGTCATCGCGTACAGCACTGGCCTGGTCGGAGCCCGCAGGACTACCCGCCGCGGCGCGGCCCGTTCCCCCGTCCTCCGGTGAGTCCCGGGCAGCGGGCGGATGACTCCGGACGCGGGGGCGGTTCAGCTCAGTCGGCGTAGCGGACGGTGAAGGAGGCGCCCCGTCGTCGGCTGGCGAAGATGTTGACCGGAGACACTGCGACGTAGACGACGCCGCTCGGCGCCGTCCCGGTGCCTGACGAACAATGCCTCCGGTTCGCCGCACGTCTGTCAGGGGATCCTCTACGGGACGCTCCCTGCCGGTCCGTCCAGTTGGCCGGAGGCAGCCGTAGCCGGTTCGCCAACGGAGTCCCGACATCAACCCGGCGGGCTGTACCGGATCGAGGGCGATACGACCGGACTCGAGCCCTGCGAGGATCGTCGGGTGCGACT
>JALZCN010000201.1 GCA_030863045.1 Actinomycetota bacterium
GGTCGGCAGCACGCAGCTTAGGCGATCTGGAGGATCGTCGCTATCGACCAGCGGGATCATGAACATCCCGCCTGTTGGTGTCACGGGGTCGGCGTGCAAGGTTGGTGGTATGGCTGCTGGTCGGGACGCCACGAGTAGCAACTCGCGGAGCGCAGCGGGCATCGCGCCTGTTGTCCCTGGCCGGTTGCCGCTGCTCGGCCACACGATGTCCTGCTGACTAGGCCGTTCCGGTTCTTGTCATTGCTGCGTTCGTACGGCGAGGTGGTGCGGATTTACCTCGGCCCTCTGCCCGTGTACCTCGTCACCACCCCCGAGCTTGCTTGGCAGGTGCTGGCCACCGACGCCGGCAGGTTCGACAAAGGAATAATTTTCGACAAGGTACGCCGCTGTTCGGGAATGGCCTGGCCAACTCGAATGGCGATTTCTACCGGCGGCAGCGCCGCCTCGTGCAGCCGGCGTTTCACCGTAAACAAATTGCCGGTTACGTCCACACCATGGCGCGGACCGCTTCGGACCTAATCGAATCCTGGCGGCCGGGTCAGATCGTTGCGGTGGACAAGCGAATGGAGGACCTGGCACTCACCGTCGTCGGGCGAACGCTTTTTTCGACTGAGCTAGGTCAGGACGTGATCGCCGAAGTCCAGCGTTCAATGCCGGTTCTGATCAAGTATGTGGCGGTCCGCGCCTTGTCTCCGAAGTTGGTGGAGCGGTTACCCATTCCATCTAACCGGCGGTTCGACGAGGCCGCCACCCGATTCCGGCGGGTTGTGGCCGAGGTCATCGGAGCGGCGCGCGCCGAGGGTAAGGATCATGGCGACCTGTTGTCCATGCTGTTGCTGGCCCGTGATGAGGATACCGGCGAGGGTATGAGCGATCAGCAGGTTCATGACGAGGTCGTCACAATCTTGACCGCGGGGGCCGAAACCACCGCCGTAGCCCTGGCGTGGTTTTTTCACGAGCTCGGACGGCACCCGGAGGTCGAACGACGCTTCCACGCCGAGATCGACCAGGTTCTGGCCGGCCGCATGGCAACCTTCGACGACATTCCCAAGCTGGAGTACACCCAGAGGATCATCAATGAGGTCTTGCGCAAGTACCCACTGGTGATCCTGATGCGCCGAGCGCGTACGGATGTCGACCTTGGCGGTGTTCATATTCGACCAGGCACCGAAGTCGCGCTAAGCCAATACGCACTTCATCACGATCCACGTCTGTACCCAAACCCAACGAATTTTGACCCGGACCGATGGCTAACCGACTGCGCCGCCAAGCTGCCGAAGGGGGCGTTCATCCCCTTCGGCGCGGGCCTGCGTCATTGTCCCGGATACTCCTTTGCGGAGACCGAAATAGCCATCGTCGCGGCGACGGTGGCCACCCGGTGGCGGCTGGTGCCGGTGGCCGGCAAATCCGTTCGTCCGAAGCTGACAGTGACGATGCGTCCAAATCAGTTGCCTATGATCACAATGCCACGGCGCACGTGACGCGTCCGCAGCGGGCAGGCTCGTGGTGACCGCCTGTGTCAGTTTGGTTGCAGATCGTTATAATCTTTGCCTTCCTCCAGTTTTCTGATCTTGGAAGGTTCTCGAGTGCGCCTGCTGCCGCTGCTGACTTGTTCCCTGCTCGCCTGCATTGGCCTGCTGGCCGGTGTTCTCACCGCGCCACAGGTCGCCGCTGAGTCCCCGGTGCGCTGTTCCGAGATCGACCTACCGATATCGGTCCCGACTCCTCGCGAGACCATGCACGGCCAGCTTTGCACGCCCGCGAGCCGTACTCCCACGACCGTGCAGTTGCTGATTCACGGCGGCACATACAACCGCCTGTACTGGGACTTGCCCTACCAGCCCGAGCGTTACTCGTACCAGCGCGACATGGCCAGCCACGGTTACGCCACCTTCGCCGTCGACCGGCTCGGCGCCGGTCAGAGCACCAAGCCGCCCAGTGTGACGTTGCTGGACAGGGTCGAGGCGGAATCAATTCACCAGATTATTGGTCACCTGCGCGCAGGCCGGGTTGGTGGGGTGCGCTTCGATCGAGTGATTCTGGTGGGGCACTCGTTGGGCTCGGGCGTCGTGACCGTGGAAGCGGCCACATACCATGACGTCGATGGGGTGATCCTGACCGGCACGAGCCATCAGGTGTCGCCAGTGGAATTGGCGAAGTCCCTCGCCATCTACCTGCATCCGGTGACGCTGGACCCACAACTTCGTAAGAACGTCAGCGATCCGGGGTACTTCACCACCAGGCCGGGGCTTCGTGGGCCGGTGTTCTATGTTCAAGAACGCTGACCCTCAGGTGATCGCGATCGATGAGGCTGCCGCCAAAGATCAATCGGCCGCTCTCGGCGTAGGTACCACGTTGGTGTTCGGCAATCTGGGCCCCGCATCGCGCGATATCAACGTTCCCGTCTTGCTGGCGATCGGCGAAAAGGACTTCGCTTTCTGCGGTTTTCTGGCTCGCGACTGTTCGAGTGCGACGACATTGCGAGAACAGGAGGCCCCATTTTTCAGTCCCGCCGCCGAACTATCCACCTTCGTCCTGCCAGAGTCAGGGCATTCCATAGCGTTGCACAAGCACGCCCACGAGTACCGGGAAGCGACGCGGGCCTGGCTGCGCGCGCAGTTCGATGAGTAGGTCAAAGTGGACAGCTGATGGCATGTCCCGCCTGTCCCGAGCGAGCACTACAGGTCGGGAAGGTCACGGCTGAGGGAGGTGGGTGTGAGTAGGTTCGCCAGCTCCGAATCGCGCACGGGCGGACCGAAGTGCGCCCCCCGGGCGCTGTCCGCTCCGGCGTCACGCCACCACTGTGCCTGCTCGGGGGTATCAATCCCGGGAACGATCACAGTCGTGCCAGTGCTGTGTACCAGCGGGATGCTCCGGCGAAGGGCTTGGGCCACCACCGAATTCTCGCCGGGCCGAGCAGCGATCCGGGTGACGATGTCTGGAGAGATCTCCACGGCGCTCAGCGGCAGGTCTTCGAGGTAGGCCAGGTACTCCGGGCCGGCTGCGTTACAGAGCATCACCACTTTGACGCCCAGCTCTGCCAACACACCAACATTGTCGATCACGTCCCCGCGACCGTGGACCAGGGCGACCAACGGCACGCCGATCCAGACTTGCTCGGCCCGCAATCCGGTACTGGACAGCGCGCGACGCACCACTGCAATAAGGTCAGGATCCTGGCTGAGGTGCGTCGTGAGGTCGACTCGCAGCAGTGTTGCTACGCAGGCTGGGTCTTGCAACATCTGGCCCTGCGTGCGGCAGGCCTCATGGACCATCCAGCGCCCCAGGGGACCCAGCAGTCCGCTCTGCTCGGCCAGCGCGAGACACGTGGGATGCTTGACAACCGTGTCATCGTCGGTTCGTTCCCAGCGTAGTAACGCCTGGATCGCGACGATTCGCCCATTATCCAGCCGATGTACCGGCTGGTAGCGCAGCGTGATCTCGCCGTTCTCGAAGGCGCCGGGCATCTCGGCTGCCATCCGGTAGATCGCCTGGTCCAGCGCGTCAGCTTGCGGATCGTCGAAACTCCACTGACCACCGCCAGTGCGCTTGGCTCGCAGCAGGGTGGTGTTCGCGGAGCGGATCAGTTCAGCCGGAGATGTCTCACCGGCGCGCCGACGAACAATGCCGACGCTCGCCGAAACGGCGAGACCGCGGCCCTCGAAATAGACCGGCTCGCTGATCGCCTCGTTGATGCTCGAGGCAAACGCGCCGGGTTCAGGGCTTCTCGGACTGTCCTCGATCAGGACGGCGAAATCGTCGCCACCCAACCGGGCCACCATCGCCGGATGCTCTTTAACCAGCTCGGTCAACCGGTTGGCGATCGAGCACAGCAACGCTTCGCCTGCCGCTCGACCCAGCCCTTCATTGATTACCGAGAAGTTGTCGAGATTCACCCGGCACAATGTGACTGGGGCGGACGGATTGGTCCTTTCGAGCACTTCCTGGAGGCGGGACATCAAGTAGTGCTCGTTGGGCAGCCCCGTGAGCACGTCGTGCAGAGCCTGCTTGGACAACTCCTGCTGCAGCAGATGTAGCTCGGTGATGTTCTCCACGATGGTGAGGTGGTGGGACGGCAGCCCGTCGGCGTCGTGCAGCAGCGAACCGCCGAGATGAGTCCAGGCGACCTCTCCAGTGGCGGCGGTGAACTGTCGCCGGTGCCGGAAGCGGGGCAGCTGCCCGTCGGTGAGCTTGCGGTACGCCTCCGCCAGCCTCGAATCGTCCTCAGCCTGCAACAGCTCCCGCAGGGGAGCACCTATGAGATCACTGGGGGTCCGCCCGGCCATCTCGGCGAACGCATTGTTGGCGTTGACCACGATGCCGTCGAGTGTGCTGATTGCGATGCCTACAGTTGACTCCAGGAAGACTTCCCGGAACCGGGTCTCGGCCTCCAACTTGGCACGCAACAAAGCCTGCGCGATCAGCTCCTGCTCGTCGAGGGTGCGTCGCCGCAACGCGTCGGCGTACCCATCCGACAACGCAGCGAGCACCCGAAGCACAGCGCCGTACCGTCGGTCGACGTCACGTATTTCCGTCAGCCGCGGCAGGCCGTGGGCGAGAACCTCGATGCTGCGTCCGATGCTCCGCGGCCCGGTGAGATCATGTTCGACCAGTTCAGCGGCTACCTCCATGGCTGCCTGTTCATCGACAGGTGTCGCAGTTGCCGCCGCCACCAACCGGGTGACCAGCCGCGTCAGCAGCTGTTCGGTCTCTTCTCCAGACATCGCCAGGTAGGTGCTCTGGCTTGCGACCTCAGCCCACGCCCGGGCCAGCCGGGCCGGGCTGAATTCAGACTCGTACGCGGGGGCACTCATGATCCCGCACCGGTGAGTACGCCGTCTGTGCAAGCTTGGGATGATCGAGCATCCGCCACACCCGACGCTGATCAGCTTCCGCGGCGACGGCCGGAGCAAGGCGCAGGTGAGCTGGACGGTGTCAGACCTTGGATACTCGTCAGCAGGCGCACTTCAGGCCTTTCGTAGTCTTCACGGGGTATCGCCCAGGATACTGAGCGCACCATCCATGTGACTAGATCGGTGTGTGCCGGAGTAACGTTACGGTGACTCGGTACTACCTACGGTTGCGCGCTAGCGCACTATTGTCAGCAACGCGCGCGGCACGACGTAGGAAACGTGTTCATCCGGCGCTGCTGGAAACGTCGCGGGTCCCCGACGGCCGCCAAAGTGCGCTGCCGACGGCTGATGCATCCAACACACGCTTGGTATGCGGGTCGCCGAAGGCGTCGTCGAGGTCGCGCACATCGCCACGGCCGGATCGTTGCCCCCAGGGCAGCAGTTCACCGTTCGCGCGACCGATTCTTGTCGACATACACGATCCGGCACTCGGAATTGATCCCCTAGGCGATTTCGGGCACATCACCGACGATCAGGATACGAGAGCCGCCATCAATCGCTGGACGCCTG
Organism: Actinomycetota bacterium; assembly: GCA_030863045.1. Classification (GTDB taxonomy): domain Bacteria; phylum Actinomycetota; class Actinomycetes; order Mycobacteriales; family Pseudonocardiaceae. The sequence goes on from JALZCN010000201.1 coordinate 5,424, forward strand.
ATCGCGCGCCTGTTGTCC
>JALZCN010000205.1 GCA_030863045.1 Actinomycetota bacterium
GTCGTGCCCAGGCCGGACATAACGTTCCAGTCGCTGGACAGGACGCAGGCCGCCGCACACACGGACGAACTGCAGGCCCTTCACGCCGAGGTCTACGCCAACCCGCCGTATGCGCGCCCTGATGATGCCGCGCTGTTCGCAGACCGCTTCCGGGTCCAGCGTCGCCAGCCGGGCTTTGTCCTGGCTGAGGCGCGCCATGGCGGTTATCTGGTCGGCTATGCGGCCGGGATGCCGCTGCGGCCGTCCACCTCGTGGTGGCGGGACCTGACGACCCCACTGCCGGGCGAGGTCACGACCGAGTATCCCGGCCGTACCTTCGCGCTGGTCGACCTGCTGGTGCGCGCGTCATGGCGGCGTCAGGGCATCGCTGCAACGCTGCACGACCTCATCCTGAGCAACCGGCCCGAGGAACGGGCGACGCTGATCGTCCTGCCCGCGGCCACCCCGGCGCAGAAAGCCTTCCAGAAATGGGGCTGGCGCAAGGTCGCGCGGACAAGCGATCCCCTTCGCGGCTCGACCGTATTCGATGTGCTTGTCACCACTCTCCCGGTGACCCGCGAACTTGATCTCCAGTAGGTGCGCACGTCTGGTCATCCGTTCCCGTGTCGTCCACCGCGAGCTGTATGCGGCCAACCTCGCGCTGGTGTTCACGACGCAGCACGCGCAGGGCGTGCAGCCTCCGCCGGTCCCGCGCAGCCCGCGGATGCGACGCCGGCGCCGATTGAATCGCTGGCTCCATGGCCGAGCTGGCCCCGGTCATCCCATACCCGGAGGGCTGCAAGGCGGCGGGAAGGAGCACCCGACCGAGAATGTCCAGGTCGGCCGATGAGCAGCCGACCTGGACATCGGGATCAGGCGAGGTCGAATCGATCGAGGTTCATGACCTTGTCCCACGCAGCCACGAAGTCACGCACGAACTTCTCCTTCGAGTCGTCACACGCGTAGACCTCCGAGATGGCTCGAAGCTGGGAGTTCGAACCGAAGACGAGGTCGACGGCGGTGGCGGTCCACTTGGCCTCACCCGTGGCGCGATCTCGACCTTCGTACACGTTCTCAGCCGAGACGGATGCCTTCCACTCCGTGCCCATGTCGAGCAGGTTCACGAAGAAGTCGTTGGTCAACGTCTCGGGCCGGTCGGTGAGGACGCCTTGCTCGGTCCGTCCGAAGTTGGCGTTCAGGGCCCGCATGCCGCCGATCAGGACCGTCATCTCGGGAGCGGTTAGCGTCAGGTAGTTGGCCCGCTCCACCAGCAGGGTCTCCGGCGACAACTTCTCCCCGGATCGGAGGTAGTTGCGGAACCCGTCGTGGATCGGTTCGAGCACGGCGAACGACTCGACGTCGGTTTGTTCCTGCGAGGCGTCCGTGCGCCCCGGCGCGAAGGGGACTGTGATGTCGTGCCCGGCGTTCCTCGCCGCTTGCTCGACGGCCGCGCACCCGCCCAGAACGATCAGGTCTGCGAGCGAGACCTTCTTCCCGCCGGACTGTGAGCGGTTGAAGTCCTGCTGGATCGCTTCGAGAGTCGGCAGCACCTTGGCCAACTCGGCCGGGTCGTTGACCTCCCAATCCCGCTGCGGCGCAAGGCGAATCCGCGCCCCGTTGGCCCCGCCACGCTTGTCGGTGCCGCGGAAGCTGGCCGCTGACGCCCAAGCGGTGGAGACCAGCTGGGAGATGGACAGTCCCGATCCGAGGATCTTGTCCTTGAGGGCAATGATGTCTTCCTCCCCGATCAGGCCATGATCGACCGCGGGGACGGGATCCTGCCACAGCTGCGGCTCCGGAATCCACGGGCCGAGGTAGCGCGAGAGGGGTCCCATGTCGCGGTGCAACAGCTTGAACCATGCCTTGGCGAACGCGCCAGCGAGCTGGTCCGGGTTCTCCCAGAAGCGCTTCGAGATCGGCCCGTAGATCGGATCCAGCTTCAGCGCAAGGTCCGTCGTCAGCATCATGGGGGCGTGCCGCTTCCCCGGAATATGAGCATCCGGCACGGTGCCCTGGGCCTCGAGATTCTTCGGAGTCCACTGCTTTGCACCGGCGGGGCTCGTCGTGAGTTCCCAGTCGTACTTGTACAGGTTGTCCAGGTACCCGTTGTCCCACTTCGTCGGCTCGTTGGTCCACGCGCCCTCGAGCCCGCTGGTCAGCGTGTCGGCGCCCTTACCGCTACCGCAGGTGTTCCTCCACCCGAGGCCCTGCTGCTCGATGGGGGCAGCCTCGGGTTCGGGACCGATGCAGTCCGGCGGGACTGCGCCATGGCACTTGCCGACCGTGTGGCCGCCGACGATGAGCGCAACCGTCTCCTCGTCATTCATCGCCATACGAGCGAAGGTCTCTCGAATGTCCCTGGCGGAAGCCAGCGGATCCGGGTTGCCGTTGGGCCCCTCCGGATTCACGTAGATCAGACCCATCTGCACGGCGCCGAAAGGACCTGTGAGTTCCCTGTCGCCGCTGTAGCGCTCATCTCCGAGCCAGGTGTCCTCAGGCCCCCAAAAGATCTCCTCGGGCTCCCAGATGTCCTCCCGGCCGAAGCCGAAACCGAACGTGGTGAACCCCATGGACTCGTACGCACAGTTGCCGGCGAAGACCAGCAGGTCGGCCCAGGAGATCTTGCGGCCGTACTTCTGCTTGATCGGCCAGAGCAGACGGCGGGCCTTGTCGAGGTTGGCGTTGTCGGGCCAGCTGTTGAGCGGCGCGAAGCGCTGGGCACC
>JALZCN010000237.1 GCA_030863045.1 Actinomycetota bacterium
GTCGTGTACAGCCCAGCGTAGGAGGCGTTCGGGAGATCCTCCGCGGTCCCGGACGAGCGCACGGCCACCGGGACGTCACCCCAGCCGCGGACCGTGCCGGCAAGCGCGGCGACCAGCTCGTCGGGTAAGTCGGGGATACCGGTGGTGTACCGGGCGGGGACGACGACTCCGTCGAGCGCCGGCAGCCCAGCGTTGAGCAGGGCGGCAAGGGTGGCGGCCTTGTGCCCCACCTCCGCTGGGTTGGTGGCCTGGGTCAGCGGAATGATCGTGAAATTCGACGTTGCCGGGCTGCTGACTTGACCGGTCATGGCTGACACCTCCGAGATGCCAGCAAGGTTGGCACGCTACGCAGCCTGCCTGGCATCCGTCGATCTACGTATTCTGCTGGCCTACCCGCGTATCCGGCGGCAGTTCCTCCAGGACGTAGCGCGTCAGCGCGGCCCGTGACCGGAGCTCCAGGCGGCCGTACATGTTCTGCAGGTGAGTCGTGACCGTGCGCGGGCTCAGGTACAGGCGCTGCGCGATCTCGGGGTTGGACAGGCCCTGTGCGACGAGGCGAGCCACCTGCTCCTCGCGGGGGCTCAGCCGGCCAGGCCGCCGCTGCCGGGACGGTGCGGGCAGGCGCTGCCCAAGACACCGCAGCAGCCGTCGGGCCCGGTCCACCTGCGGCTGTGCACCAAGGCGCTGCAGCACACGCAGGCACTCTCCGAGTCCGTCGACCTCACTGGGGGCCAGCTCGACGAGGTCGAGCCGGGCCACCGCCGCCTCGTAGACGAAGCCGAGCGCCGCCAGATCGTCGGCGGCGCGGCGCAACAGCGTCTCGTTCCGGTCGAGGCGCCCCTGCACCCAGGCGGCCAGTGCACCGGGGTAGGGCGCACCAGGTCCGATGGTCGACAAGGTGCGGGCGGTGGCCAATGCGCCCTGCGTGTCCCCGTCTGCCGCTTGCGCCTCGGCCAGGACCATCAGAGCCGTGCTCGGCAAGAGGGTGTACTGGTGCAGGCTTTCGGCCACCATTGCCGCTGCCTTCACATCCCCTAAAGCCAGCGCCACCGACGCCTCCACTACTTCGACGGTTCCGAGGACGTGCCGGTCGACCAGTGACTGATCACCCAGCGCCTTGCGTGCCTCCGCGGCGCACGCGAGGGCGTCGTCCAGCCGTCCCTGACGCAGTAGGACCAATCCTCGCCCGCCCATGCCCATTGCGGTGCCACGCGGCAGCCCGACCCGCTGCGCGAGATCAACGAGTTCGCAGGAGCGCGCAAGCGCCTCCTCCCACTCGCCCGCGTAGAAGGCGACAACGCCCAGGCCTGCCTGTGGTCGCGCCTCAAGCGAGGGCGCCCCCGTAAGTCGAGCTAACCGCAACGCCTCCTCAGCTATCGAGCGGGCGGCCTTGAGGTCGCCCCAATTCAGCTCGAGGACAAAACCCGGCCGCCGCACCCGTTCCGCTAGCGCGTCGTCGCCAAGCTCCGCAGTGAGGTCCAGTAGCGCGGACAGGTGCGCCCGGGCCTCGACGTAGCGACCAGCGGCGAGGGCAAGGTGGCATCGACCGCTGAGAGCTGCCGCTCGAGCCCGAGGCAATCCCGCCAGGCCCTCAAGTCGCTCCAGCTCGGCGACCATGGCGCCGACGTCCGCGGAACTACCAGTCCGGAAGGTCATCTGCAGGCGCGTGAGGGCCAGGGACATGTGCGCGGGAACAGGGTCGAGATCCGCCAGTTCGGCTGCCGCCTCGCTCAGGTGGTGGCGGCTGTCGTCACAGCGCCCGGCATCCAATTCCAGGACTGCGGCCCGGCGCAGGCGTTCGGCCCGGTCGATGCCCTTCCCACCCTGCGCCGCCGCCAGCCACGCCGATACTGCTTTATCCTGATCGCCGGCCAGTTCGTACGCCTCCGCGAGCCGGTCGAGCAGCACGGACAGGACGTCTCGCCTGGCCAAGGCCTCGGCTAGGTCGAAGGCCGCGCGGGCATCGGCCAGCGCCTCGTCACCTGCTTTGCGCGCCAGCGCTTGGTCGACCGCGTTGAGCAGAATGTTCAACGCATGGCCAGGGTCAATCTCGTCACCTGCCCGTCGCACGTGCTGGGCGAGTAGGCCGCGCTGCTGTGGCGCGTACTGCTCCACGGCCCGCGCAACTGCTGCGTGATGGCGGCGGCGGACGACAAGCGGCAGCAGCTCGTAGGCCACCTCACACAGCAGGGCATGCGCGGCGCGGTAGCGGACCCGGCCGTCCGCGACCTCCTCCACGACCAGGCCAGCGGCCCGCAGGTCCGCCAAACCGCGCAGTAGGCCATCGCCGGGTATGAGCCGCTCTAGCAGGGTGTGATCGACCTGGGCACCACACACGGCGAGCAGGTCGAGCACCTCGCGGGCCTCGTTGGGCAATCCTTCGACCTGGGACTGCAGCAGCGCGCTCACGACGGTGGGTACCGCCTCGGGATGTTGCGAAGCCAGCATCCACCGCCCGTCATAGCGATACAGCGCTCCACTGTCCACGAACGACCCGACCAGCGCGTCGACGAACAGCGGCACGCCGCCGGACCGCGCCGTGAGCACGTCGAGGAATCCAGTGGGAGCGTCCCTGCCGAGCAGGTTCTGCGCGAGCATGCGGACCGCCTGGTCGGTCAAACCCGCTAGCTGCAGCTCGATGAACGACCCGGTGCGGCGCAATCCGGCGAGCAGATCACGCAGGGCCGGATTGGCCTGGTCCTCTCGGTAGGTGAGGAGCACCAGCAGCGGACGGGTGGCCAGGCCGCGGATCAGATAGTGCAGCAGGGCCAGGGAACCCCGGTCGGCCCAATGCACGTCGTCGAGCAGCAGCGCCAGCGGCTGCCGAGCCGACGCTCGCTCCAACAGCCGGCACACCGACTCAAACAACCGAGTGCGTTCCAACCCCGGATCCCCCAGCGCCGGACCCGGCGGCAGAGACAGGTCACCGAAGAGCCGACCAAGATCCAGCAAACCCTCGATCAGCGCCGGCCGACCCGGCCCCGCTTTCTGGCCGACAAGCGGGCGCAGCGCCTCGACCAGCGGCGCGTACGTCACATCCTGCTGCAGGACACCGCCGAAGCCCTGCAACGGCAGAAAACCACGACCGCGCGCCGCCGCCAAGCACTCCTGAGCAAGCCGCGACTTACCCACCCCGGCCGGCCCGGACAGAGCCACGACTTGGGCCTGATTCTCCAACACCCCCGCGACAACCGCCTGCAACACATGCAGCTCAGCGTCCCTACCAACCAGAGGGGCCACCGCGGGCGCGAAAGTGCTCATCGCCTGCGGCCACCTCCCGACGCTGGCCTGCGTCGCACCCGGCGCCGCCCACTCCGTGGCGGGATACGTCTGCCCAAGCCGCGAATACGTAGGTCAACCGGATGCTACTGGCGATACGTATCCGCCGACACTGAATTAGGACGCGCTAACAGCAGTTCGAAGACTGGAGAAGCCATGAGCACCGCCACCACGATCCCGCGCTTCATCGCCGGCACCTGGACGATCGATCCGGTGCACTCGGAGATCTCGAGCAGCGCGACGCGCACCTGCGCTCGGCTGAGTTCCTGGACGTCGAGATCCACCCGACGATGTCCTTCCGCTCCACAGGCGTCCGCCCGGCCAGCATCGCTACCACCGCAACTGAATACGTCATCCGAAGCCGCGGCTACGTAGATCAACCGATGCTCCCGCCGATACGTACTCGCCGACACTGATACGACCAACTTCACGTCGGCAAGGAGGACGTCATGTCCGTACGCGTTCAAAATTCCGATCCACTCGACACCTCGGGTCAATCCACACCGGCTACCAGCGCCACGACGAGTGCGCTCGTTGATCGTCCAAGACACCGAGGGAACATTTTGCTAGTGCACGGCGGGTTCGCGGACGGCTCAATCTGGATGCCGGTCATCAAGAACCTGCAACGCAAGAATTTCAATGTAGTGGCCAGTCAGATGCCTCTCACGTCTTTCAAGGACGATGTCAAGGCCGTGCGGCGGGACCT
>JALZCN010000498.1 GCA_030863045.1 Actinomycetota bacterium
CGGACGCCGAGACTCTCGTGACGATCACCTTCGCCGAGCGTGGCGATAAGACCGAGATGACCTTCCACCAGACCGGCCTGACCGACGAGCACCAGCGCGTCGGCGTGCACGACGGCTGGTCCCAGGCCCTGGACAAGCTCGCCGACGTACTTGCCTGAACAGCCCTAAGGAGCATGATCATGAACTTGCCTCACCGTGGTGTCCCGTGAGGAGTGGCTGGCCGCCCGCACGGAGTTGTTAGCCCAGGAGAAGGCAGCCACCCGCGCTCGGGACGAGTTGAACGCGCAGCGCCGCCGGTTGCCCATGGTCCGGATCGAGAAGGACTACGTCTTCGACGCGCCGGAGGGTAAGCGCAGCCTGCTCGACCTGTTCGAGGGTCGCCGCCAGCTCATCATCTATCACGCGATGTGGCTGTTCGATGAAGACCAGCTCTGCCCGAGCTGCTCGTTACTCATCGACGCCATGCCGCACCTGTCCCACCTGCACGCCCGCAACACCACGCTGCTGGTGGTAACCCGGGGGCAGCTACCGAAGCTGAGGGGGTACTGGGAGCGGATGGGCTGGACGGTGCCGGTGGTGTCCTCGTACGGCAGCGACTTCAACGACGACTACCAGGCCACCATCGATCCCGCGCGCGGCCTCACCACGTACAACTTCACAGCCCAGGAGGGCGACTGGGCCGGTGAGGTGCCGGGCACCAGCGTCTTCCTGCGCGACGGCGAGGAGGTGTTCCACACCTACTCCAGCTACGCCCGGGTGGGGACGCCCTGTTAGGCATGTACACCTACCTCGACCTCACCCCGCTGGGCCGGCAGGAGGACTTGGAGCAGCCGCCCGGTCGCAGCGACGGCCCGTTCATGTCCTGGGTCCGCCGCCACGACGAGTACGACAGAGCGGGCGATGAGCCAGGCGTCGCCTGGTTCGACATCACCGCCCGAGACGCCACGACGTCGCGCGCCTTTACGGCGAGCTCTTCGGTTGGCCGGTGAACTCAGCCCGTAGCCCGTGGCGACGGCGTCATCGATAGGCAAAGCATCGAACTCGCGTTACAGAATCGACACATGGCGAACCTGATTTTGGTCACCGGCGGCACCGGCACGGTCGGTCGGGTGGTCGTTAGACATCTGCTCGACGCTGGACAGCGAGTGCGGGTGCTCAGCCGCGGACGCCGCCGTCCCGGTCCCGCGCAGCACGTCACAGGTGACGTCCGCACCGGTGAAGGGCTCGCCGAGGCGATCGCGGGTGTGGACACGATCGTGAACTGCGTTGATCCGGTCCACCGTGTGGTCGAGGGCGCGCTGCGGGCCGGCAAGCCGCATCTTGTCTACGTCTCCATCGTCGGGGTCGATCGCGTGCCGTTGGGTTACTACCGGCGCAAGCTCGCCGACGAGCGCCTGATCAGTGACTCCGGGCTGCCCTGGACGGTGCTGCGCACCACCCAGTTTCACGACCTCGTCGCGGTTTTGCTGCGCCTGCTGGCGAAGCCGCCGGTGATGATGGTGCCAGCTGGGTGGAGCTTCCAGCCGGTCGACGTGCGTGAGGTGGGCGTTCGGCTGGCCTCACTCGCGCTGGCCGAACCCGGCGGCCGCGTCCCCGACATGGGCGGGCCCGAGGTGCGTACCGTCGAAGACCTCGCACGTACCTACCTCGCCGCAACACGAACGCGCCGTCCGATCTTGCCGGTACCTCTGCCGGGACGCGTCTGTTGCGCCTATCGCGCCGGTGGCCACCTGGCGCCTGAGTGCGCCGTCGGCACCATCAACTTCGAGCATTACCTCAACGAGCAACTGGCCGCGGGAACGTTGCCCTACGACGACGCCATCCGCGACTACACCAGGCGGCCGCCCCGTAAGGGGGCGTGGTGATGCTGCTTCGCGCCAGGCTCTGGTTCTCACCACCGTTACCGCTTCAGCCGGCGTCTGGGCACCATGCGCACCCCAGACCCGGCACTCGGCTCCTGGCGTCGCTGCCGGTGACCCTTGAGACGGTGTCGACGCCCACCTCCCAGACGGCCACACTGACGATACGAGAAGGGAGTCAATGAAGGAGTCTTGAGGATCTCACGGACAGAGGTTGATCCGAGTGAGCGATCATGAGGTGCGCGACGGGGTGTCGCTGACGAACCTCGACCAACCGCTATTCGCCGGGGCAGACGCAACCAAGCGGGATCTGGTGGACTACCTGGACGCTCTTGGTGATCGCATCATCCCGGCGCTGCGGGACCGGCCGCTGTCGGTGATCCGGGTAATCCGCGGCCAAGCGCCGTTCATGCAGAAGAACGTTCCTCCGTACACCCCGCCGTGGGTGCGGACCGTGCCGCTGTGGGCGGAGGCCTCAAAACGCGAGGTGTCCTACGCGCTGTGCAACGACCGTCGTACGTTGCTGTGGTTTGCCAACCAACGTGCGGTGGAGTACCACCCGACGCTCATCCGCATCGATTATTGGAACCGTCCCACCCACCTGGTGATTGACCTTGACCCGCCGCCGTTGGAGGACGCGTTCCCGTTGGTGGTCCGAACCGCCTTCCTGGTCCGCCAAGTGCTGGCCGATGCCGGGTTGGTGGGTGTGGTCAAGACCAGCGGTGCCAAGGGCCTGCACGTGTTCGTCCCGGTCGAGGAGCAGGCGACAGTCGACGATGTGGCCGCGGCTACCCGCGCGATCGCTGCACGTGCCGAGCGCCTTGACCCCGCACTGGCTACTACCGCCTATATCCGAGATGACCGCGCAGGCAAGGTGTTTCTCGATTCCACCCGAGCCGGTGGGGCAACGGTGGTGGCGGTGTACAGCCCACGCGTTCGACCGGGCGTGCCGGTGTCGTTCCCGGTGGCTTGGGCTGAGCTCGATCGCGTTAGGCCGGCTGACTTCACCGTGCACACCGCGGTGCAACTGATCGCCGAGGGTGATCCATGGGCCGACCGGATGCCCACGCCCCAGCAGTTGAGCTCCGAGCTGATCGAGGAAGGGCGCTCGATCCCGGTCGCCAGGGTCCAGGCCATGCACGAGGGCAAGCGGCGCGCTCGCGCTCGCCGCGGATAGCCGTACGTCAGCATCGGCCGCTCAGAGCGCCCACGCGCCGGCGGGCTGCCGGGTAGTGACGTTGAGGCGGTTGAAGGCGTTGACCGTGGTGATGGCGATGATCAGGGCCGCCAGCGCTGGCTCGTCGTGTACCGGGCGGCCTCTTCCAGATCTCGTCGGGTACCGGGTCCGCCCGGTCGTTGAGCCGGGTGGCTGCCTTGGTGAGCGCCAGCGCGGCGCGTTCGGCGTCGGTGAAGTAAGGCGCCTCCCGCCAGGCGGCCACCGTCGAGAGCCGCTCGTCTGTTTCACCTCCTTTCTTGGCGCCGCGAGTGCCACCGTCAACGCAGGCACTGCAGCCGTTGATCTGACTCGCACGTAGGTGAACCAGGCCCAGCGTGCGCGACAGCACATCGCTGCTTTCGCGGACGTCCACAGGGCCTGCAGGGCGGGCATGGCGTCGGGGATGATCATTGCGCTCACGATCCCCCACGACGACAGCGGGGAAGACACCCACATCTGGGAGCACCCATCACCCGAGCCTGAACCCGGCCCCGAGCCGCACCTATCGCCCGA
>JALZCN010000293.1 GCA_030863045.1 Actinomycetota bacterium
CGGTCCACTCCGAACGGTCCAGCACGCCGCCGGCCTCGGCGAGGGCGGTAATCACCATCCCGTTCCACTCGGTGACCACCTTGTCGTCCCGACCGGGTTGCGCGCGGGCGGCCCGGGCCGCGAGCAGCGCGGCTCGCACGCGCTCCCAGCGATCGGGGTCGTCGGGTTCGGTGGGCAGTTGCAACACCGAGCTGCCGTGTTCGAAGGTCCCAGCCCGCGTCACGACGAGCAGCTGCGCGGCCCACCGACCGTCATCGTCGCCAAGCACCTCGATCAACTGCTCGGGCGTCCACACGTAAGTGGCGCCTTCTTGACCTGCGGTGTCGGCGTCCAACGAGGCGGCGAAGCCGCCCTGCGGGGTGCCCAGGCCGTCGAGCAGGAACGTCGCCGTCTGCTCGACTACCCGCCGAGCGCTCGCCGATCCAGTCAGGCGGGCCAAGTGGGTGTAAACGCGCAGCAGCAATGCATTGTCGTAGAGCATCTTCTCGAAATGCGGCACCACCCAGGCGGCGTCGACGCAGTAGCGAGCGAAACCACCGGCGAGCTGGTCATACATCCCGCCCCGAGCCATCGCCTCACACGTGCGCTCGACCATGGACAGGGCCTGCGCAGAGCCGGTCCGCTCGTGGTGCCGGAGCAGGAACTCCAACAGCATCGACGGCGGGAACTTCGGCGCACCACCGAATCCGGCGTGCTCGTCGTCGAACTCCGCAGCCAACTTGTCGACCGCGGCGGCCAGTACCTGATCGTCCACCGCGGACTCGGTCAGCGGTGCGGCCCGCGCAGAAAGCTGCCCGGCGATGCGCTTGGCCGCCTCCTGGACCTGCTCGCCCCGGTTGGTCCAGGCCTGGCGTACGGCGAGGAGCAGCTCGGGGAAACCCGGCAAGCCGTGCCGGGAGGTCGGCGGGTAATAGGTACCGCAGTGGAATGGCTCGCCGGTCGGCGTGAGGAAGCAGGTCATGGGCCATCCCCCATGGCCGGTCATGGCCTGGGTCGCCTCCATGTATATGGCGTCGACGTCAGGGCGCTCCTCCCGGTCCACTTTGATGTTGACGAAGTTGGCGTTCATCACCGCGGCGATGTCATCGTTCTCGAACGACTCATGCGCCATCACGTGGCACCAGTGGCAGGCGGCGTAGCCGATGGACAGCAGCACCGGAACACCCCGTCGCCTCGCCTCCGCAAACGCCTCACCGCACCACGGCCACCAGTCGACCGGGTTGTCGGCATGCTGCAGCAAGTACGGGCTGGTGGAGGTCGCGAGCCGGTTCGCCATGTCGGCTATATTGCCCCGCCAATCAACCGTGCGGAACGCAACTCACTCACGAGGTGGCTCGTCGGGATCGTCGTCGAAAGACTTCGGGACCCGGCGCAGGTGCTTGTTCATCGAACGCACGAGAAGCGCCACGGCGAGGAAGAACAGCAGTAACACCACCAAACCGACCGGCGCGGCCTTACCGAAGTCCTCACCCCGCTCAGCGGGATCCGGTCCCGGCGTCGGGGGCACGAGCACCACGACTTCCGCGGGACCAAGTGCGTCGGCGGTCCATGATGCCGCCTCCGCGGGACCAAGTGCGTCGGCGGGGCGCAGCAGCAGGGTCACGCGTGCACCCGCTCCCGGACGCCGGAGAACAGATCATCCTCGGGCAGCGTGGTGTCGACCAGCGAGCGCGCCAACTCGTACTCCTCGGTCGGCCACAGCCGCGCCTGCAACTCGTGCGGCACCGCGAACCATCGGCTCGCCGGGTCGATCTGGGTCGCGTGCGCCTTCAACGCCTCGACCCGCACCGGAAAGTACTCGGCACACTGCACCCGGGTAGTCACCCGCTCCATGACGTCTGGCAACGACGGGTCCCACTTGGCCAACCACTCGGTGAACGGTGATTCCGCACCGGTGGCAAGTAACGCATCGTGCAGTAACTGCATCCGCTTGCGGGAGAAGCCGTGCGAGTAGTAAAGCTTCAGCGGCTGCCACAGGGGTCCGGCGTCGGGAAAGCGGTCGGGGTCACCCGCAGCGTCGAATGCAGCCACCGACACCTCATGGCAACGGATGTGGTCGGGGTGCGGGTAGCCACCGTTCTCGTCGTAGGTCACCACCACATGCGGTCGGAACTCGCGAATCTCCCGGACCAGGTCCTGGGTGGGAAGCTCCAGAGGGACTGCCGCGAAGCATCCATCGGGAAGCGGGGGCTTCGGATCTCCCTCCGGCAACCCGGAGTCGATGTAGCCCAGCCAGCGGTGTCGCACCCCCAGGATCTGCGCCGCGCGGGCCATTTCCTGCCGGCGGATTGCGGTCATCTCGGCCGGGCGCTCAGCGAGGTCGGCCGGCGTGAACGACGGGTTCAGGATGCTGCCGCGTTCTCCGCCGGTGCAGGTGACGACCATCACGTCGTGGCCCTCGGCGACGTATCGGGCCATCGTCGCGGCGCCCTTGCTCGACTCGTCGTCGGGATGGGCGTGCACCGCCATCATTCGTAGCTGTTCAGCCATGCTGCTTGCTCATTTCTCCTCCACCGCCGGCCGGGCGGGCCATCCGAGGCGGGGATCTTTTCCAGTCGTTGGCCGGAGACACTAGTTGGACTGTCCGACAGTTCCGCTGAGCAGGTGCCCCATCCAAGGAGGCAAACGTCGTGAGCGCTGGTCCGCTTCCCGAAGGCCGCTACGGGCCTCGGGCGGGCGGTCGCCGTCGCCGTTGGGTCATGCCGGTAGGGCTGCTGCTCGCAGCGCTCGCCGGCCTGGCGGCCGCGGTGATCGGTTACCGGAATCTCGGCAGCGCACCGATCCGGGGCGAGGCGCTGGGCTTCACCCTGCTCAAAGACAATGCCGTTGAACTGGAGCTGACCGTGGTCCGAGACGATCCCTCGCGTCCTGCCGTGTGCATCGTCCGGGCTCGCTCCCTGGATGGAGAGGAGACCGGACGCAAGGAGATCTACGTGCCTGCCGCCGCCGGTCCGATCGACCTCATCACCGTGGTGCGCACCTCGAGGCCACCGGTCACCGCCGACGTCTACGGATGCTCGCTGCAGGTGCCTCCCTACTTAGTCCCACCCCCAAACTACTGACTTGAATAACCTTGCTGAGCAGGCACGATCCCAGTGCCGTCACCCATAAGGCTCAGGCCAAACCGGACACCTCGTGTTACCGTGGGGGACGCGCACGGCCCCGGGGCAGGGCCGTGTTTTTCCGTTCCGGCCGCTGGCTACCAC
>JALZCN010000314.1 GCA_030863045.1 Actinomycetota bacterium
GGCGGGGCCGCGGCGCCCATGGCGCCGAGCACCGTGGGGCCCACTGCTTCGAGGTGATCGTGCACGAGATCTATGTCATCGCGCCTGCGCAACTCGCTCACAATGCGTTGCATGTGCGCGGCCGCGCAACCCATTGCACGGTTGTAAGGGCGCTGAAGCTGCCCGAACTGAGGCTTCTTGTATACGCAGAACGTTTCGTCGGCAACCAGCGCGCTTTCGCCGACGGTCCCGAGCACGACGTACACACCCCGGCGCCGCAATTCGGGGACCAAGGTCGCGACAATGTTCTCGATGCCGCCGTAGCCATCCGGTGGAACGGGCAGCCACGGGCCCGGATTGATCAGCACGCGCATCGTCACAGCGGCCCCACCACCACAGGTATGGGGTCCAGATCGTCCCGCATGGTCACCAGCGGCGGGCGTTCCGGTACATCGATCTCGCTCACCACCACCTCGCGGGCTGTTCCGTCGGCGGCATTGCCGTGGCGGAACTGCGTGAGCCTGGCCGGAGCAATCTCTGGCAGCACCCCACGGCCGTGGCGTTCCAGGCGCGCGAACACGGTCAGCATGATCTGCGCCGACATGCGCGCGAGCGCCTCGTTGCTCTGATGGCGGTGCTGGCGGTACCCGAGATCCACCTGCGCCAGCGCGTCGAGTCCGACCAGTTCCAGTAGGTCGATCAGCAAGCCGACCTCGACGCCGTACTGGGTGGCGAACGGTACCGCCTCAAGCACGTCGCGTCGCCCCGCGTACTCGCCGGCCAGTGGCTGGAGGAAACCGGCCAACTGGGGCCAGTAGAGGTTGAGCAGGGGCCGTGCCACCAACTCAGTCACGCGCCCGCCGCCATCGGGTTCGGTGTGCCCGTCCCGCACCAGGGCCCGCCGGTAGAAGCCTTTGACGTAGGCGATCTGTGGATTGATGAGCAGTGGTCCGAGCAGTCCCGTGACGAACTCAGGCGGGCATCCGATCAAGTCGGCGTCGATGAAGGCCACGATATCGCCGGTCGTGGCGGCAAGTCCCTTCCACAGGGCTTCTCCCTTGCCGGCCAGTGGAGGGAGATGGCCCAGCACCTCGTTCTGGTGAACGACGCGCGCACCGGCGGCACCGGCCACCTCTGCGGTTGCGTCGGTCGAACAGGAGTCGACCACCACGAGTTCGTCGACCAACGGGAAGCGTCGCATCAGCATCTCGCACACCATTTCCACGTTGACGCCGACGGTCGCGGCTTCGTTGCGAGCGGGCAGCACTACGCTGACACAGGTGTCTCCCTTGGCCGCCAACAAGTCCTTCACCGGCCAGTCGTCGGCGCGGCTGCTGTGGGTGGCCAACCAGCTCCGCACGGGGGAGTTCAGCCCGGGTGCAGTAAACGGCAACTCGGTTCCGTCGGTGTCACCCATAGCGGCTGCCTCTGTGTCGAGTCGGTAACTGTCGAAACAGTTCCTTACCAGCTTCACGTGCGTCTTACACCCAGGACACCACTCGGCGGACGTTCAACGAACAACTTGTACCGTGTCGCCGACCTGGAGTGTGTTATAAAAAGTTTGTGCAGCACTGCGCGCCAAGCGCACGCACCCATGGGAGCGGCTTCCCAAACTTCCCTGATGGAAAGCTTCGTCACCATTATAGAACACAGAGTAGGGCATCGGGGCGTCATCGAACAGCGAGCTGCGGTGATCACGATCCTTCAAGAAAACCTGGAAGGTACCGACGTCGGTTGGTGCGCTGGCCCTGCCACTCGCCACTCGAACTGGCCCGTAGGTGACGTTGCCATCGTGGGTCAGCCAGGCCTGTTGGGAGGACAAGTCGACGCACGCCCGGGCCGCCGCAACGCACGGCGTGGCGGTTCCCGCGGCCGCGGCGCCCTCAGCACCCGTGAGTAGCAGCAACGGGGCCGCCAGCAGCCCCGCAACAACGGTTCTGGCCGCACGGAGAATGGAAGTGACGGGTATCCGAAGCATTCCTACTTCTCCTTTCTGACGCTGCGGTCGGCGCCAAAGAGGCCGCCCGCCCGCATACCTCCGGCACCCGCCGCCATCAAAGCGTGATTTGTAGTGTTTTCCCCTATTCGATCAGGGGTAAACCCGGTCCTCCAGCGGCACCGCACGCATATCGAGCAGCTGCTCGATGTGATCGGACGGGCCGGGTGGGCCGAACAGCGCGCCGACCGCCCAGTTGGCCCCGATACCCGCCCACCACATGGCTTGTTCCGCGCTGTCCACCGGGAAGGCCACCACGTCGACCCCGGCGGCGCGGACCATCTGGACCAACGCCTGCGCCGCTTGGGACGCGGTCCGCGACTGATCGTCTGCACCCTGCGAAGAGGCCGGTTGAGTGATACGGACTACGCCGACGGCGATGTCAAAGAGGCAGCGCAGCACGTGGATGCCCCCACCGAAGTCGTAAAGCCCAGCGCGCACGCC
>JALZCN010000346.1 GCA_030863045.1 Actinomycetota bacterium
GGGCCCGAGCGGAAGCACACGCGGCGGGTGAGGCGTTCGCGCTGCTTGGTACACGTGGGCCGAGGCCGCCGGCTTCACATGAGCTCAGCCCCAGGGAAGTCGACATTTTGCGTTTGGTGGCGCGCGGGCTGGGTGATGCCCGTATTGCCGAGCGCCTGTTCCTCAGCCCGCACACCGTGCACCGCCACGTGGCGAACATCCGCACCAAGCTCGGCGTGTCATCACGGGCGGCGGCGGTGGCACACGCCACTCGCCACGGCATGCTCTGAGGTGCCCGATGGCCGTTTCCGGCCATCTTGAGATGGTGGCCGATTCCGGCGAAGCCGTGCATCCCACGCCGCCGCGAACCTTGTCCCATGCCATCGACAAGGACCCTCACTGCCAGTGCCGACGAGCTCCGTTTTCGCCTGCACGGCGGCCTGCACGAGCCTGGTGACGCTTGCTACGAGGACAGCCGCACGCTGTTCAACACTATGATCAGCTGTCGGCCGCGGCATGTTGCCGAGTGCCTGGCGGTAGACGATGTGGTGGCGGCGCTGGCCTTCGCCCGCGGCCATGACCTGCCAGTCGCCGTTCGCGCCGGTGGGCACTCGGTGGCCGGGCTGTCGCTGTGCGACGACGGACTCGTGCTCGACGTGCGCGGCATGGCCGACATCGACGTTGACGTAGGCCGACGCATCGCGCGCGTGGGTGGTGGTGCCCGCTGGGCGGGCCTCGACCGCGCGACGCAAGCCCACGGCCTGGCGACCACCGGCGGACGGGTCTCCACGACCGGTGTCGCCGGGCTGACGCTCGGCGGTGGCTCGGGCTGGCTGGAGCGAAAGCACGGCTTGGCCTGTGACAACTTGCTCGCCGTCGAGCTGGTCAGCTGGGACGGCCGGATCGTCCGCGCGTCCAGCGAGGAGAATCCCGAGCTGCTGTGGGCGCTGCGCGGCGGCGGCGGAAGCTTCGGCGTCGTCACAACGCTCGAACTGGCGCTGCACCCACTCGGGCCCGAGGTCTTCGGCGGCGTGGCCCTGTTCGCCGCCAATCGCGCCCACCAGGTGCTGCGGTCCTTCCGCGAGGTCATGAACCGTGCCGCGGACGAGCTCTCGCTGGCCTACGCGTTCATCACCGCGCCCGACGAGGACGACGTCCCAACCGAACTCCAGGGACGCCCGGCCATCGCCATTCTCGGAATGTGGGCGGGCAGCGTCACCGACGGCGAGTGGGCGCTGGCGCCCATCCGGGCGCTGGACCCCGACGCTGACTTTTTCGGCCCCACCGGCTACGCCGACTTCCAATGCTCAGTTGACGACCCACCCGGCTACCGCAACTACTGGACCGCCGAGAACGTCGTCGACCTGCCCGACGAGGCCATCGACGCGCTGGTGCGGCGCGCGACCGAGCTCCCGCCCGGCCCGTCACAGCTGTTCGTCGTGGCCTGGGGCGGCGCGATCGGCCGCTTTGGTCCGGAGCACTCACCGCTTGCCGGTCGCGACGCGCGGTTCATCGTCCACCCACTGCTGTTGTGGGAGGACCCCGCCGACGACGAGCGTAACCGCGCCCTCGCCCGCGCGTTCCGCGCCGACATGCGGCATTGGTCGACCGGCGCGGCCTACCCAAACTTTCTCGGCGACGAAGGCAGCCAGCGAATGCGCGCCGCCTACGGGTCCAGCACCGAGCGCCTGGCCGCCGTCAAAGCCGAATGGGATCCCCACAGCATCTTCCGCACCCACCAAGACATCCGGGCAGCCACGGGCGCCACCACCAAGGTCGGTGCCCGGTGAACGCCACGCGCACCACCACAGTCTCCTTCCAGTATCGATCACCGCCTGACCCCACCCAGCAAAGAGAGGACCATGGTCATGGCCACTTTCGTCGGCTCCCGCAGCCGGATCTTCCACGACAGCTGGCACCCCGACGGCGCCGTCCGCGGCGCGGTCGTCCTACTGCACGGCTACGGCGAGCACCTCGGGCTCTACGACGCGCTCGCCCGCAGGCTCGTCGCCGACGGCCTCGCCGTGCACGCGATGGACGCCGTCGGCCACGGACGCAGCGACGGCGAACGCGCCGTGATTCCCTCGTGGGGCGAATTCGCCGAGGACGCCCGCAGGCTTGT
>JALZCN010000507.1 GCA_030863045.1 Actinomycetota bacterium
CTGCAACGGTGCTGAAAGCTCCGTGGCGCCCGACGAACCACAAGCCCGCCATATCCCAGTTGCCGCTGTGCGGCAGCGCCACCACCACCCCGCGACCCCTGGCGAGCGCATCGTTGAGGTGCTCGACACCGTCCAGTGCAGCGTCCAGCCGCCGCACCAGTGCTGCGTGATCGGCTGCGGGCAGCATGAAGATCTCCTGCCAGTACCGGGCGTAGGAGCGCAACCCATCACGGACCAGTGCGTCGAGTTCCGCTGAGGTGGCGTTGGGGACCACCCGGGCTAGGTTGCGGCGCAGCTGGCGGGCACCGGGGCCATCCCGGCGGGCGGCCAGGTCGGCGCCGGCTCGAAATGCCCGCGTGGCCAGTTCCCCGGGTGCGTGGCGGACCAACCGCCACCCGGCTGCGTATCCGAGGTCGGCGAGCCGGCTCACCGCGTCTCGCGCTCCGCGGCGCTGCGCCGTACGGCGAGCATTCGTTGGATCACGGTCACCAGTTGTAATCCGGCGAGTAACCACAGCGCGGCATGAAGTGCGAAGGGCACGCCAAGGCCAGCCAAGCCAGTACCCACCAGCGTGATGATGAAGCGCTCCGCGCGCTCGATCATCCCGCCGTCCGCCGACAGGCCGGCAGCCTCGGCACGGGCCTTGATGTAGGAGATCACCTGGGCAGTCACCAGACCCACCAGCGCCGCCGCAGCCAGCAGCCGGTCGTCGACGACCACGAAGCACCACCAGGTCAGCCCGGCGAACAACGCACCGTCAGCGATCCGATCGCAGGTGGCATCCAGCACCGTTCCCCACGGAGTGCCGCATCCGCAGGCTCTGGCGACCGCCCCGTCGAGCACGTCGAGCAGCACAAACGCCGTCACCGCGATGGTGCCTGCCAGCATCTGGTCCCGGGGGAAGAACCACAGCGCCGAGGCCACCGTCCCGATCGTGCCGACGAGCGTGATGGCGTCGGCCCTGACACCCACCCGGACCAGCCACTCACCTACCGGATTCACCAGCCGGGAGACCGACGCGCGGGCGAATATGTTGAGCATCGTGCTATCGGGAAACGGGCTCGGGATCGTGGGCGCTGCCGGACTCGCCGCCGGATTTTTGGGGTGCCCGCAGGCCGATTCCGACCAGTGCCCAGGCCGCGTCGCTGAGGGTATGCACCATCCGGGACAGCAATACCACAGCGGCGGCCGCACCACCGCCCGCGACGACCGGTCCGAGCACCATCAGCAGCGCAACCTCCCGCACCCCCAGCCCAGCCGGGGTCACCACCAGCACACCGGCGGCGATGAACCCCACGGTCCAGGCCAGCGCGAACCCACCCAACGCTACCGGCAGCAGGGCGTGGGTATCCGCCCGGGCGACCGGTCGAAGCAGCAGGAGCATGCTGGTGCCGTAGCCCAGCCAGGTCACCGCGAGCCACCCCAATGCCCGCAGGACGGCCGGCCCGGACACCACCTCTGGTGGGGTTCCGCGGCCTACCACGTGATGCACCAGCCGCAGCACCGGCAGCACCAGCTGCGGGTGCAGGCTGGCCAGCAGCAACGGCGCCAGTAGCGCGATCCAGCCGAAACGGTCCGACACATCGCCAGAGGCGAACGGCAGCACCAGGCCGGCGACCACGGCTCCGGTGGCGGTGTGCGCTACCACGAACAGTACCGATGCCGCGGTGGTCCGTGATGCGGGGACTCCGTGCTCGCGACCCAGTTTGGCGTGTGCCACATATGCCCACACCGTGCCCGGAATGTACTTGCCGATCTGACCGGTGAAGAACACCCGCGCCGCGGCACGCCGGTCCAGCGGAGCGCCCAATCCGCGCAGCAGACTGCGCCAGGCCAGCCCGGACGCACCCACACCGGCGGCGGCGGCGAGGAACGATCCGAGCACCGCGGCCAACCCGATCTTCTGCACCGCCTCGAGGGTCCCCACGCCGTCGCCGGCGAGGCGCCAGGCGAGGATTCCCAAGGCGGATCCGAGGAAGAGTAATCGCCCGGCGTACAGCAGCCGGCGCTTCCAGCGCGGCGCCTTACCACCGGCGGCCACCACGCGATGGTGCGAATAGGCGCTCCCCGTGGCACCGTCCTCGGGAGCGCTTAAAAACGCATTCCCGCGGGCGTTCAGGGCAGCTCTTTCCACGCGTCGACCAGCAGCGTGTGAGTCTCGGACAGCAGCTGCGGCAGCACCTTGGTCCTCCCGACGATCGGCATGAAATTCGCGTCTCCGCCCCACCGGGGGACCACGTGCTGGTGCAGATGCGCGGCGATGCCGGCGCCAGCAATGGAGCCCTGATTGATCCCGATGTTGAAGCCGTGTGGGGCGGCCGCGCGACGAGTAGCCAGCATGGCCTGTTGGGTGAAGGTCGCCAACTCGGTGGTCTCCTGCATGGTGAGGTCCGGATAGTCGGCGACGTGCCGGTAGGGCACCACCATCAAGTGGCCGGGGTTGTAGGGATAGAGGTTGAGCACCGCATAAACGGTGGCGCCACGGGCAATCACCAGGCCCTCGGCGTCGTCCATCGTGACGATCCGGCAGAACGGGCGGTGCTTTCCGCCGGTGTCAGCTCCGGAAGTGCCCTCCCGCTTGATGTAGGCCATCCGGTGCGGCGTCCACAGCCGCTGCAACGCATCCGGCGCGCCAACCCCATCCTGAGCCTCGGCGGTCATAACGCCGCCTCCGCGGGACCAAGTACGTCGGCGGTCATAACGCCGCCTCCGCGGGACCAAGTACGTCGGCGGGCATCACACCGCCTACTCTCCTATCGGTAGCTCTGCAGCGCTCGGCGAGCGGTTCTCTCGCCGTGCCACCCAGCCTGTGATGGCGCTGACCGCATCTTCCACCGGCACGCCGTTGATTTGTGTGCCGTCGCGGAACCGGAAGGACACCGCGCCCGCCTCGACGTCCTTAGCTCCGGCGAGCAGCAGGAAGGGCACCTTCTGCGTGGTATGCGTCCGGATCTTCTTTTGCATCCGGTCATCGGACGCATCCACCTCGACCCGGATCGCCCGCGCCCGCAGCGCCTTGGCGACCTGCTGCAGATGCTCGACGTGCTCATCGGCAATTGGGATCCCGACCACTTGCACTGGGGCCAACCAAGCCGGGAACGCACCCGCGTAGTGCTCGGTGAGGACGCCGAAGAACCGTTCGATCGACCCGAACAGGGCTCGGTGGATCATGTGGGGTCGTTGGCGGGAGCCGTCTGGGGCGGTGTACTCCAGCTCGAAGCGGTCCGGCAGCTGAAGGTCGACCTGGATGGTCGACATCTGCCAGTAGCGTCCCAAGGCGTCCTTGGCCTGCACGGAGATCTTGGGCGCGTAGAAGGCCGCCCCACCGGGGTCGAGTACCAGTTCCAGCCCGCTGGCCTCGGCCGCCTGGCGCAGCGCGTCGGTAGCCGACTCCCACGCCTCGTCGGAGCCGACGTACTTCTCCTCGTTGCGGGTGGACAGCTCCAGGTAGAAGTCGTCCAACCCGTAGTCGCGGAGCAGGTCGAGCACGAAACCGAGCAACGAGCGGATCTCGCCCTGCAGCTGCTCGGGCGTGCAGTAGATGTGCGCGTCGTCCTGGGTCATCCCGCGCACCCGGGTCAGGCCGTGAATCACGCCGGACTTCTCGTAGCGATACACCGAACCGAACTCGAACAGCCGCAGCGGGAGTTCCCGGTAGGACCGGCCCCGGGAGCGGTAGATCAGGTTGTGAAACGGGCAGTTCATCGGTTTGAGGTAGTAGTCCTGGCCTGGCTTGCGCACCGTGCCGTCCTCAGCCAGTTCCGCATCGAGGTGCATCGGCGGGTACATGCCGTCGGCGTACCAATCCAGATGCCCAGAGAGCTCGAAGAGCTGGCCCTTGGTGATGTGGGGAGAGTTGACGAACTCGTAGCCCGCCTCTTCGTGCCGGCGGCGGGAGTAGTCCTCCATCACCCGGCGCACGGTGCCGCCGCGGGGGTGGAACACCGCCAGTCCCGAGCCGATCTCGTCGGGAAAGCTGAACAGGTCCAGCTCGGCACCGAGCCTGCGGTGATCGCGCCGCTGCGCCTCGGCGAGTAGCTCCAGATGCCGCTCCAGCGCCTCGGTCGATTCCCACGCGGTTCCATAGATTCGCTGTAGCTGCGGGTTGAGCTCGCTTCCCCGCCAGTAGGCGGCCGCGGTCCGCGTCAGCCGAAACGCCGGGATATGCCTGGTCGTCGGCACATGCGGACCGCGGCACAAGTCGCTCCACACAACCTCGCCGGTGTGCGGGTGGACGTTGTCATAGATCGTCAGCTCCCCGGCGCCGACCTCCATAACCTCTCCAGGATTAATGCCAGCGTTCGAGGTGGATCCTTTAAGGTCGATGAGCTCAAGTTTGTACGGCTCGTTTTTCAGTTCGCGCTTGGCCTCGCTCACCGAGGCGAGCACGCGGCGGGAGAATCGCTGACCGGCCTTGATGATCTTGCGCATAGTTTTCTCGAGGACCGCAAGATCTTCAGGGGTGAATGGCCGGTCGACGTCGAAGTCGTAATAGAAACCATCTGTCACCGGAGGACCGATGCCCAGCTTGGCGTCGGGAAAGTGCTGCTGCACAGCCTGGGCGAGGACGTGGGCACACGAGTGCCGGATGATGCCGCGCCCGTC
Source organism: Actinomycetota bacterium (assembly GCA_030863045.1). Lineage (GTDB taxonomy): Bacteria > Actinomycetota > Actinomycetes > Mycobacteriales > Pseudonocardiaceae. The sequence goes on from JALZCN010000507.1 coordinate 4,606, forward strand.
GGGACTGCTGGCTGCAACGGCCGCAACCTCGGTATCGATCTCTGGAGCCCAGCTCAGGTCGCGCAGGTCGCCCTGCGCATCGCGGGCGGCGACGATCGCGTCTGGCCCGGTAGTGGTGGCTCCGGCATCGCGAAGGGCCTCCCCAGCGGTCGTTCCGGCCGGCACCATCACGCGCAGGGCGGGCTGGGCAGGTGGGGGCGACGCGACCACGAGAGCTCCTTGGCGATACGGCAGGGGCGATTAGGGTGTCGATGCTATCGAGGGCCTATCAAGGGATGCGGTGTGGCCTGTGATTGCCACCACTGTGATCGAGGCCACAAGATGCGATCGAGCGATTCCCACATCGATTTAGCAATACTTGCGGTGGGCATACCGTCCGTAGATGCGGTGGCCCCCACCGCCGTGGCCCCCACCGCCTGGCTGCTGCCAGCGCGATGCTCGCAGCTCGAGAGCCCAGGAGGCCTGTGATGCGGTCCGTCCTCGACATCGGCCTGCCAGCCGCCGCCGCGGCAAAGCTCACTGCGCCCAGGCTCGCACAGGGGAAGATCCGTTCCAATCAGCTCGACACCAGAGAACGGGATGTCATCGCCGACCTGTTCGCTGTATTGGAAAGCTTGGTCCTGCGCGATGAGCTCCCCGCGGAAGCCCAGGGCATATACGACCAGGCCGTGCTCATACTGGCGCGCCGCTAGGAATCAGCCTATCGGCAGTAGTGCGCCGAGCGTCGCCCTCGCAGGTTGGGTCGCGTTGTCGAGAGGAGCAACGACTTGCTCGACCGACTTGACAACCGGGGCCGTGGGCCGGGTGGGACGCTCATGACGCATCCGGCTCGTGGGCTCGTTGTGGAAGCCCACATCGCTCGTCTGCCCACCACGCGCACTCTCAGGTCTCAACACACCCTCGACCGGAGCGATCCGATCCACCCCTGACGCGGCGGGATCCAGTAC
>JALZCN010000369.1 GCA_030863045.1 Actinomycetota bacterium
TGTGCGACGTCATCGACGATCCCGCGCTGCTGGCCGATCGTCATCGGCGGTGAAGCAGGTCGGGCGTTGTCCGCTAGCCTCCAACTCGCAGGTCGACGGCGCATTGTGGCAGCTGATCGCCAGATAGCAAGATCACGGGAGGCCCTGGTGCGACAGCGCGAAATACGACGCCCCTGGCCTCATCGGCGGACCATTAGCTTAGAAGAAAAGTCATGCTCAAGCTGATTTACTTAATCGCCGGTATCCTTAGCCTCGCAAACGGCGTGTGGATGATCTCCTTTCCGCTGTCATGGTATGCAGACATTCCCGCAGCCGTCCCGCACACGGGACCGTTTAACGCCCACTTCGTCCGCGACATCGGTGTGGCTTATACCGCCGCAGGCTTAGGCTTCGGCTGGTGCGCGCTTCGCCTCGACCGCAGCCGCCCGGTCCACTGGGGACTGACGCTCTTCTTCGGCGGGCACGCGCTGGTTCATGTCATCGACATAATGACGGGTTATCTTCCTCGCAGTCATTGGCTGATTGACGCTCCGTCAGTATTCATACCAGCCCTTCTTTTGCTGGTCTTGTCGGTTCCGGCTGTCAGGAGACGTCTCGGGGAAGGTGAATGACGAAATCTCTGGTTACCGGCGGCACCGGCTTGTTGGGTCGACTTCTCGTACGTGCAGTTGTGCGAGAGGGGCACGCTGTCCGCATCATGAGTCAGCGCCCGCGCCCGCCTTCCGACCTGACAGATGTCGAGTGGGCACAAGTCGATATCGTTTCGGGAGAGGGGCTACCGGCGGCGGTCGAAGGAGCTGAGACGGTCTTCCACCTCGCCTCCGACTTCCGTCATCCTGAGTCGGTGGACGTTACGGGGACGCGCCGTCTAGTCGATGCTTCGCGCGCTGCCGGCGTCTCGCACCTCGTCTTTATCTCCATCGTCGGGGTTGACGATATCCCCACTCGCTACTACAAGCGCAAGCGAGAAGCAGAAAGTATTATCGAATCGTCGGGCATACCCCACTCGATCCAACGTTCAACCCAGTTCCATTCGTTCGTCGACATGCTCTTGTCGAAAGCCTCGCGCGTACCATTAGTGATGCCACTGCCCACAAACTCTAAGTTCCAGAGCGTTGCTGAGGTGGACGTAGCCGTGCGCCTTGCCCAGTGCCTTACAGACGGCCCGCGAGGACGATTGACTGATTTCGGCGGACCTGATGTACTCTCGTTCGGCGAGATGGCGCGGACGTGGATGGAAGTGAAGGGCATACGCAAAAAGCTCATCCATCTACCGCTGCCGGGCGCGGCCGCGGCGGGTTTACGGGCGGGCAAGAATACGGCACCGGACGGCGTGCGCGGGATGATTCGTTGGCGCGAATGGCTTGAGCAGAGCATCAGGCGGAGTCGCTAGTTGTGGGCGGTGGGCTGAGCTGTACGCCGGCTAGTCGGCGATGTCCGCGTGGGCCACGACGTGGTTCGGCGTGATTCGCACCAGCAGCTCACCAGGCATGGCGTTGCGCGGACCGTACTGCTCGGCCCGCTCTGCACCCATGTAGCGGCCGGCGATCCTGGTGGTCCACTCCAGCAGGAGCCCAGGATCCTCGGTTATCTCGGCGATCCCGTCGATGACCACGAAGGAGTACGGCGTGTCGTCGTCGACGCACAAGCAGACCCGGGGATCACGCCGAAGGGTCTTGCCCTTCCACCGAGTCGGCCCGGTGGCCAAGACGACGGTGCCGGTTCGCGATCTCGACGATCGGCCCGGTGAGGCCGTTGCAGTCGTTGATACCCCACTGGCCTGAGTGCCGCCCTCGTGCACGAGCACGACATCGACTCGACGCCTTGGGCCTGCAGCTCGGTGGCGTAGCGGTTGGCCGTCTCGATCTCGTCGGTGAAGGTCAGGCCTGCGACGCCGGCCTGGGTGACGATCTGCGGTGTGCCCTCCAGCGTCAAACCGATGAAGCCGATCTTGACGCCCTCGACCCTCTCGATCGCATACGGCGGCAGCAGCGGCTGGCCGGTGGCGGTGACGAAAGCGTTCGCGGACAGGTACTGGAAGCCCGCGCCCTCGTAGGGCATGGACGGATCGGAACAGCCATCGACGGGGTGGCAGCCGCCGTTCTGGATGCGCAGCAACTCGGCCGCGCCCTCGTCGAACTCATGGTTGCCGACGCTGGCGAAGTCCAGCCCGGCCTTTCCGAGCGCCTCGATGGTGGGCTCGTCGTGGAAGGCGGCGGACAGCAGGGGCGTCGCGCCGATCAGGTCACCGGCCGCGACCGTGATCGTGTTGTGCTTCTTGACCTCCTCGGCGAGTAGGTCGAGTTGGGTGGCGAGGTACGCGACGTCGCCCGCCGGGACGCCGTTGATCAGACCGCCCGAGCCGCCCGGCGGCTCCAGGTTGCCGTGGAAGTCGTTGAGGGCGAGCAACTGGACTTCAACCGGTTTCGGGCCGGCGGTCGCGGGGATCGCGGCGGCGACAGTCCCGGCGCCGATCAGCAGTAGGCCTGCGACCAGCACCACTGCGCGCCGAATCGGAGGGAGCGAGCGGGACATGAAGGTTCCTCTCGGGAGAGTGACCACGCCACCGAATGAACTGTGGTGGTGAGAGCCAATCCCGCCTGGGCGAGGAAGGCACTTCCTGGCGATGAATGGAGGACGGCACGGTCCTGAAG
>JALZCN010000509.1 GCA_030863045.1 Actinomycetota bacterium
GCCTCAAAATTACCGTGATTGCCCCGTCCAAAGTCGGATTGGATAAGACTGACGTACACTCTGGACATGCAACAGTCCCTTTCCAATCCAGTAAGTAAGCAAAGCTTCGGCACAGTCACGGGTAGCGTGCTGCGGCATGATAAGCCAGTGATGCGGTAAGAGCCGCGCGGGCCCAACGCCGCTGGTGATGATCACGGTACGCCAGTACGATCACGCAGCGATTGCCAAGTACCTTGCCAGGGCGTCTTGGCCGGCCTGTCACGCATACAGGTGAGCGCTATCCCGCCATCGATCCACCTGCACGGTCTGCCAGAGGTGCAGGATGACTGCGTCGGTCTGGGTGCTCAGTGGCTGCAGGTCCCCGGCGTGGCGTGGCAGGTGCTCGGCGACCCGGCGCAGATGGCGATCCACCGCCGCCGCGCGCTCGGCAAGCAGCTCGCGGTCGATCGCGACGCTCATCCGAGCGCGCCGGTGGTCCGAGTGATTCCGCCGGTGCGTCCTTAGCGGTGAGCGCGGTTACAACGGTTGGTGTTGGCGAATTGATTTAGGCTGGTTAGCTTGCTGCGGTGGCCGAATCAAAACTAGCCAGCATCTCTTCCAATGCGTGCTGGTCGGGCCCCACGAATGGGTCGGCCTGCGGTGCCGCGACGAGCATCTCGAGGAACTCGGATGTGCGTCCGGCAGCGGGAGGCAGATGCGTGCTGAGGATGACCGCGGGGTCCATGGCACGTATCGGCTGCATGGTTCGCAGATAGCTGGCAGCCTCCGTAGTGTGCACCCAGGGGCTATCGACCGTGGCCCACAGCAATTGCCCGGAGCGGAGTTGGTCTGTCGGAACCTCCCCAACGTCACTGCACCCAGCGAGCTCAGCGCTTGGCATGGGAGCGCCGAAGCAATCGGAGCTGAAGCAGACGTGGGAGCGGTCATCGTAAAAGCCGACTGTTGCGGGACTGTCGTATAGCGGTGGCCTAAAGGCGGTAAGGGTCCGGTCACCTACGTGCAGTGATTGGCCGGGGTTGAGCAGGTAGAGCCGGTCTAGTGGCAGTGGCCGCTCCGTCGACATGATGCCCGCGCTCAGGAAGGTCGTGACCAACCGCGCATGAGGCGCCGCGTCGAGCAGCTCGAACAGCGCTCCGGTGTGGTCCCGATCGGGGTGCGTCAGCCAAATCCATCGCACGTCAGCCGGATTGACGACTGAACCTAGCGCGTCCATAAAGCCCCGATCCGGCAGGCTGAGACCGGTGTCGACGACGACGGGCTCGGCGGCATGCAGGACGAACGCGTTCACCGGCAGGAACCCGATACCCGGCACAGGAAGTTGGTCGTTCAAGACGCTGACATCGCCTCCGAGGCGGTGGATGTGCATCGGTCCTCCTAAGGTCCCCCGTCACGCGAAGTGTGGCTGGTGCTTCCTCAGCGGCTATGGCGGCTGGGCGCGGGAACGGGCTGTTCGTGTCTCCACGTCGAGACAGCAGCGCTGTATCGCGGGTCTGCTCAACAATGGCCATGACGTCAAACCGGGTGTTCCTCCTACGGCTGCTGGCGGGATCCCCCATAGACGATTGCCCTAGAAAAGGACGCCGAGTGCTACAACCAGTGGCCTTTTCCGTGTCGTTGTGACCTCCTTGGACGGCTATCGTTTTACGAGTGGATGAGATTCGACTGTTGAGCCACAGGCGCAGAAGAGGAGTGACGCTCGCGGGGCGCTATCTAAAGTGCTTCGGCCCGCAAAGTATCGTTCGCGCCCGAAGTCGATGTAACCGGCGAGGGCATGAAGCACTCGAATAGCCTAGTGAGCTCGCGCTCAGTGAGCATCTACGTACATGTCGCAAAGGGTGCCGATGACAACGGCTACTTACTGACGTGAGTGCGTCACTGTGGTGAGTCTGCAGCAGTGTCCGCTCGCCAGGGGGCGCGCCACTCGGGGGCCTCCCAGACGTCCCCGCCGTAGATCCGCTCCCGCGCCACCTTGTCGCCTCGAAACTCGAGCAGTTGAACCCCGTACTGCCAGGGGCCACCGTTGTAGCTCACTGAGACCTCGACAACGACCAGGTCCTCACGTGCAGTGATCCGTCGGACCCGGAAGCGTACGTCGGCCGGATACTGGCGGCGCCACTCCCTGAAGTTGGCAACGCCTTCGAATCGCTCTCCGGACTGGGGAAACTCCAGCACCGCGTCGTCGTGGTAGATCTCATGAGCACGGTCCACGTCCTTGCCCGCGTACTCGAAGTACCGCCGCACCAGGTCGCGCAGAACCGACTGATCAGGCATCGCACCTCCCGGGCTCTCCCGTGACGGTATGCCTGGGATCCCCCGCTGGCCAGTCTCCGGATCCTCGTGGTGGAGGCTCCGGGCCTGTGTATCGCCTGTACCAACGCACCGCTCAACAGCACCGTCGTCGACCGGTCGTCTTCGCCCAGTTGTTAAGCGACAGACCGATTGCCTCTGTGCTACATGTAGTTGTTCAGGTACGCAATTGTGTCGTGCTTGTGACTCTGACCCTGACCTGGTTGGTCGGCGGGACCCAGCGGGTGGCGGCATCGTGACCTCCCCACGGTCTGCCTGCCGACTCCACTACTGAGCATGAGGAAACCGATGACCTCTCTCGGCAACGGCGGCCAGAGCGACGATGGCCAGGCCAAGGCGGGTACTGCACAACCCGACACGACGCAGGCGTCGATCGAAAGATTCCATGAGATTTTGGGGGAACAGGACACCGCACAGGCCACACAACGGTTGCTGATGAGTGGGCAGCGTGCCGTCGGCCTGCATACGGAAGGACAGCCCCTGACGCAGATATTGCGTCCGCGGCTGATTAGCGGCGCCGACCACGCGCGGGTGTGCTCAGTCGGCGCACTGTTGGCTGGAGCGCTTCAGCGACTGGCCGGATATGCTCTGCACGACGGCGAACTCGGCGAGCACGTACGCCAAGTCCTGGCCTTGACCCCGGTGGAAGCGGCCCTGGCCGCGATGTCTCCGCCGACGGACGGGCACAGCCCCCACTCCAGACTCGACGGCTTCCTCACCGCCGACCGGCTAACCTTCGTGGAATTCAATCCCGATTCGCCGGTGGGCCCACTCACTCAGGAAGCGCTCGCCGAAATTTTCGCTGACACCCCAGCAATGCAGGCCTTCACCGGTGACTACCGCGTGCAGGCTACCCCGGCTCGCCGGCGAATTGTGGAGAACCTCACCCACGCCTGGACTACCGGCGCCATGCCTGGGGACGGCCCTCAAGTCGCCATCGTGGAATGCGGGGAGTCGAAGTTCAGCTGGGAGTTCACCATGCTCCAGGCTGAGTTGCACCGCCAAGGGGTGCCTGCGGTGATCTGCTCCACCGACGACCTGCGTTACGACTCCGGGCAGCGCCGCCTTTATACCTATGACGCCCACGGGCATCGGTACCCGATTACCGTCGTTCAGCGGCGCGCAGTCCTGAGCGACCTGCTGTCCCGCTACGGTGCCGCTTTCACTGACCACCCCCTGGCCCGCGCCTGGTCCGCCGGCGCCTGCGTCATGGTCAACTCTTTCACCAGCCAGCTGACCACCAAGAAATCCGCTTTGACGTTGTTCGCTGACCCACGCACCAGCGCCATGCTCTCGCCGCAGGAAGCGAGTGCCGCCCAGCAGCATCTACCTTGGACCCGGCTGGTGCGCCCCGGACTTACTACCTACCAAGGGCACGAGATCGACCTGCCGGCCTTCGCCCGCGCCCACCGCGAAAGCCTCGTCCTTAAACCCAACGACGCCTACGGTGGCCAGGGCGTCCTGTGTGGCTGGCAGGCCACCAGCGACGATTGGCAACAGGCGCTAGCTGATGCGATGCGCGAGCCCCACGTCATCCAAGAACGCATCACCATCCCCGAAGCCCGGTACCCGAGGTGGGCAGACAACAGCCTGCGCATCGAGGCCTACCATGAAAGCACCGACCCATTCCTGTTCGCCTCCACCGCATACGGTTGCATCTGCCGGCTATCACCGACCGCTTTGATCAACGTCAGCGCCGGTGGGACCTGCGTTCCGGTCTTCCAGGTAGCACCCCGAGCCTGAGCGCCTCGCCCTGCGCGGGCGCCGACAGAAAGAGAACCGATAAAGGGCGGCGGTATTGTCACCCGACGAGCGGCGAGGCGGGACCAGCCGTCGGGAAGCCACAGCGCTACCGCTGCCGCAGGCCTGAAGGCTACGGTCTTCCGCGTGGTGGCGCGACATCTCCTACTCGACCTGGCGGGCGTGATGTGCCGGTTTGACTCTGCAGCGCGGCTTGAGCGCCTCGCCGCCGTCTCGGGCCTGGAGACTGCCGAGGTTGACGAACGGCTCTATGGCTGCGGCATCGTCGACCGGTGCGACCGGGGGGAGTTGGACGCCGCCAGTATTCGTGGCGTGCTGCGGGAGCAGCTTGACCTGGACTGCGACGACCTTGAGCTGGCCCGGTTGTGGGCCTCGGCGTTTACCCCGGACGACGAGGTGCTCGCCGTCATCGACGACGTTGCGCCGGGGGTGACCCGCACCTTGCTGACCAACAACGATGCGTTGCTGCGGGATGCCCTGCCGTTGGTGCTGCCAGCGGTGCACGCCCGGATCGCGGTACCCCTGTTCAGCGCTACCATCCGGGTCACCAAACCGTCCTCGGCCGCCTACGCTGCCGCGCTGGCGGTGTTGGGCGCGGCTCCGGCCGACGTGTTGTTCGTCGACGACTCGCAGTCCAACGTCGATGGCGCCCGTCGGATGGGCATCGCCACCATCCACTTCAGCTCGGTTGCGTCGCTGCGCTCAGAGCTGGCCCGTGCGGGCCTGCTCGTCTGACGGTGCTCACAGCTGCCGCCGGACGCCTGCGCTTGACCGCGATAAATATGGAATGTCTTGAGCGCCGCCTCGTCTGCGCTGGTCGCCGGACTCGGGCGCGGCTGGATCGCCGGGGTGACGTGCGTCAGCACGGCGTTGGCGCGTCCTTAGCCGCTCGGAGGACGAGAAGGTTCCCGAGCCCTCCGGCGTCCCCGAGCTGTATCAGCCGGCCGAGTTCATCTTGGAGGACCGTCGCCTCTTCCACCAGTCCCTCCAACGCTGCCATGAACCCGGCCGTTTCGAGCTCCTCCGCCACCCGGGCGATGCCGAGGGACAACAGCCAGCTGCTTTGGGTGATGACGGGTTCAGGACGGAAGCCGGCGCTTTGGGCGGCACGGGCAACCGCCGAGAAGTTCACGTCGGCGGTGATGTCCTTGCTGCCGGGTTCGTCCAACGGCGACGGCGTCGCATCCTCCCGCCGGTACGTCGCGACCGTGCCACGGGGATGTTCGAGCCAGATGTCTGGCTCAAGGCCGCCGTAGTCGATGAGGAGCAGGTAGCCGCGGGTGAGCGCCTGGGAGGCGTTGCGGCACCAGGCCTCGACTCCGGACGAGATCTCGAAGCGGGCCCCCGGGGCGAGGTGGGCGGCGGCTTCGCGGGCGGGTTCGGCGAGGGTCACGTCCGAGAGCGCACCCAGCCGTTCGACGAAGCTGTCGCCGTCGACGTCGACGTAGATCTCTTGGACTCTTCCGGCCTCGGCTACCTCGAGGACGTGTACGGGGAAGTTGTCGAGTACCTCGTTGGCGAGCACGCAGCCGGCCACCGGCGGGCCCGCGAGATCCGTCAACCACTCGGCTGATCCGGCTGCCGGCCCGAGGCGCCGTCGCTGCCAGTCCCGGACGCGATCGAAGCGTTCGATGAACCGCCACCGCAAGGGCACGCCCATCGCGTCAGTCTCTTCCATCGCATCGGCGGCCAGATCGCCCTGGCCAGCCCCGACCTCCACCACCCAGAAGGGGTCGGGCTCACCGATCGCCTGCCACATGCGTCGGAACTCGCGGGCGACGAGACGGCCGAACCAGGGGGTGAGGGACGGAGACGTTCGGTAGTGACTCCCGTGACCGGGGACGCGGGTCGCGTAGTAACCGTCGCTGGGGTGGTAGAGCGCAGCCTGCATGAAGTCGACGAAGGGCAGGGGTCCCGAGGACCCCATCCGTTCCCGTAGGTCCTGCCTCAGCGACCCTGCCACGGTGGGGCTTTCTGCTGACTGTCTCCGAACGTCGAAGCCTACGCCCGCAGAACGGGCCGGCTCGCGGCGAACCGTCGAGCTCCAGGGTGGGTCGCACACCGTCGGCATCCCGGAGGCGGCCGCGGTCGTCGGCCTCATTCGCGAGGCGGCTCACGACGGCGCGGCGCACAGGAACCCCCATACGGGTTGACATTGATCCGCCTGATTCAACATCGCTTCAGCGCTACGGGAGTGTGCACTCGGTGACCGATCGCTCGACGATGCTGAACGATCGCGGCCGACTTCGTCCACCATGGGTTGATGGGTCAGTGGTGGCGGGACGGCGTTATTTATGAGATTTATCTGCGCTCGTTCGCCGACAGCGACGGTGATGGTGTGGGCGACCTGGTGGGGATCACTGCCCACTTGGAGTACGTGGCGAAGTTGGGGGTCCAGGCGGTGTGGATCACACCGTTCCAACGTTCGCCACAAGTTGATTATGGCTATGACGTCAGCGACTACTGTGACGTCGATCCCTTGTTCGGTGACTTGGCGGCATTGGATGAGACGCTGCGGGTCGCCCACGCTCACCGACTGCGGGTGATCATTGATCTGGTCCCGAACCACTGCTCGAGTGCGCACCCGGTGTTTCGGGCAGCGCTGGCGGCTGGGCCAGGTAGTCGGGAACGCGCGCGCTTTCACTTCGCGCCTGGACGAGGGCCCGACGGCGTGGTGCCGCCGAACAACTGGATCAGCATGTTCGGCGGCCCGGCGTGGACGCGTATCAGCGAGCCAGACGGTTCACCGGGGCAGTGGTATTTGCACCTGTACGCCCCCGAGCAGCCGGATTGGAATTGGCGTGACCCGCTCACGGTGGCACTGTTCGACGATGTGGTGCGTTTTTGGTTTGACCGTGGGGTGGATGGATTGCGCATCGATGTGGCGCATGGCTTGTTCAAGGCCCCGGGACTGCCGAATTTTGGGGCGACTGCGATGGCGCAGCCGATGCGACTGCGATCCAATCCGTTGGCGTGCGACCGTGAGGATGTTCACCAGGTGTATCGCCGTTGGCGGGCGCTGGCTGATGACTATTCGCCGCCGCGAGTGTTAATCGGTGAGGCCAACCTTGCGCCCGCGCGGCACTGCGCTATACCCGGCCCGATGAGTTGCATCAGGCGTTCGCATTTGCGTTTCTGACCGCGCCGTGGGATGCACGAGCCTGGCAGTCGATCATCAGGGAGCTACTTGATTGCCGGGTCCGTGGCAGGGCGCCGGTCACATGGGTGGTGGAAAACCACGACGTGGTCCGTGCGTCGACCCGCTACGGTGGCGGCACTCGCGGCACGGTCCGAGCCCGCGCGGCGCTGCTGGCCGTGCTTGGACTACCCGGGGCCGCCTACCTGTATCAGGGTCAAGAGCTCGGGCTTCCCCGAAGTCGACGTGCCACCGCGAGCCCGTCAAGACCCCGCGTGGCCGCGTTGTGGGGTGTCCCGCGACGGTTGCCGGATTCCCCTGCCTTGGCGGCGACGCGACAACAAGGGCACGCACGGCTTCTCGCCGGACGCAGCGCGATCGCCCTGGCTCCCAGTCCCGGCTGACTGGGGGAGGTACTCGGTCCAGGCGCAACAAGCAGACCCGGCTTCTACGCTGCGCTTGTGCCAAGCCGCCCTGGCCCTGCGCGGCAGGCTGCACGCCCAGGCGTACTGTCCGCCGACGACGCCGTGGACGTCGACATCAACACCTGTGGGCGATTAGTAGTGCACAGAGGCGAAGCAAGCACCCTTGTCCTGGCCATGGGAACCACGCCAGTCCACCTACCGCCAGGCCAGCTTCTCCTGGCCAGCAGCCCGGTCACCCACGACGGACGACTACCCCCCGACACCACCACATGGCTACGCTGCTGAAGCCAAGACTTGGTATCCAATCGCCATGCGGGACGCGACCATTCTGCCGGTTACTTGGTCGCAGTGACTGCCTCCGGGCCGGTCTCCGCCACCGGAGGAGTAATGACAGAGCGTACCCGGCAGATCCGCGGAACGATGGTACCAACGCTGCTCTACGGGACAGCCTGGAAGGAAGAGCGAACTGCACACGTTGTTGCGCAGGCGCTCAGAATGGGCTTCCGCGGGCTTGACACGGCGAACCAGCGTCAGCATTACCACGAAGCCGAGGCTGGACGTGCACTGCAGGCTGAGCTGGAGCGAGGAACGCTGCGCCGCGAAGGCGTCTTCGTGCAAACCAAGTTCACCTTCCGGAGGGGCCAGGATCACCGGTTGCCCTATGATCCGGCCGCGCCCGTCGCGCGTCAGGTTGAACAATCCTTTGACAGCTCGCTGTCACACCTCGGTGTGGATGTGGTGGATTCGTATCTACTGCATGCTCCCTCTGTGCCGCGGGGACTGGCCACGGCTGATATCGAAGCCTGGCGCGTCATGGAAACCCTTCACGACGCGGGCCGGGTGCGCTTTCTCGGAGTGAGCAACTTCGCACCCAATCAGCTCGTAACCCTGCTTCGCGCAGCGCGGGTGCGCCCGACATTCATCCAGAACCGTTGCTACGCATCGCGGGGGTGGGACGCGAGCGTGCGCGCCATCTGCACTAGCGAAAGCGTCACCTATCAGGGATTCTCGATACTGACCGCCAATGAACGAGTCATCGGCAGCTCACTCGTCGACGACATCGCCCGCCGCCACCAGCGCACCCCGGCACAGGTGATCCTCCGCTTTGCACTCCAGCTAGGAATGATCGCGCTCACCGGCACAACCAACCCCCAGCACATGGCGGATGACCTCGCCGTGTATGAGTTCGAGCTGACCTTTGCGGAGGTGAATGCGATCGAGCACGCCAGAACCTAGGAAAGACCACCTACCGCACGTGGTGCCGCAGCTTGATACAGTGACTGCGTGGGATGTCAGGCAGAGGTGCCTGTGTCGCTGTCTAGGCCGCTGATCTTGACACTGACCGGTCCCTGGATCGTGAGGTCCACGGTCCGCGTCTCGCCGTCGATGGTGACCTTGACCCCCGACAGGGTCAGCTTGACGTTGGCCTGCCCGGTCGCGCTGACATCAGAGTCGGTGTCGGACTCAACCTGATCGACGGCGCTCGGCGTCCCGCCGCGCGGTCCGTCGAGGTCCCTCGACTCACTAACCGCCGCGGCATTGCCGGCCTCGACTGCGTCCGCAGCCGCGTCAAGGTGCTCAGCTGCCTCGCGGTAGTGGTCCGCCCTGGCCCGCAGATCGGCAGGCTCCGGCATCGAAACGGCGTCCTCCTGCACGGTCCCCTGGTCGGTGACGGGCGCTGCTGGAGCGGGCGCTGGCGAGAGGACCGGCTCCGGGGGCGCGATGAATGGTGCGGGCTCGGGGGTGGGCTCTGCATCGGGCTCATCGGGCAGAGGAACGAACCCGCCATCCTCCACAGAGACAGAGTCCTCTGCCGTTTCAGAGCCCTCGGCATCGAGCTCAGGACCCGGCGCGGACTCGGATTCCTCCTGGGGTGTCCCCTGATTCGTGAGCCACTGGTCGCCGTGATCTGTTTCCGCCTCCGCGTTGCTGTCCAGGGCGGGGGGCGGCGGAGGTGCCGGCGCGGCCGGAGTGACAGCCGGCACGGCCTCGGCAGGTCCCTCAGCTACCGCATTCGGGTTACCGCTTCCGGTCGCTCCGGCCCGCTTCGAGCAGGTAGGCCAGGCGCTCCAGCCTTGATCGGCGAGGGTGCGCTCGGCAATCGCGATCTGTTGCTCCCGGGTGGCCAGGTCCGCGCGGGGTGCATACGCTTCGCCGCCGTGGCCGTCCCAGGTC
>JALZCN010000391.1 GCA_030863045.1 Actinomycetota bacterium
ATGACCGCCGACGCACTTGGTCCCGCGGAGGCGGCATTATGACCGCCGACGCACTTGGTCCCGCGGAGGCGGCATTATGACCGCCGACGCACTTGGTCCCGCGGAGGCGGCAGAATGACCGCCGGCATGTTGACCGTTGTCGGACTTGGACCGGGCGGTGCGGCACATCGCACCCGGGCCGCTGAGGACGCCGTCCGCGACGCGCAGATCGTTCTGGGGTACCACGGGTACCTGGCGGCCTGCGCCGACCTCACCGGTCCGCACCAGAGCGTGCTGCCGAGCGGAATCGGTGTCGAGCGGCAGCGGGCCGACAGAGCGGTGCGCGCGGCGGCCGACGGTGCGCGCGTGGCGCTGGTGTCCTCCGGTGACGCGGGGATCTACGGGATGGCCTCGTTAGCGTTGACCGCCGCCGCTGCGCTGCCGCCGGGGCAGCGGCCGCCGGTGCGGGTGGTGCCCGGCATCACGGCGGCCGTCGCGGCGGGAGCCCTGCTGGGAGCCCCTTTGGCCCGTGACTTCGCCTGCTTGACACTGTCCGATGTGCTGGCGCCCTGGGATGCGGTGGAGGCGCGGTTGCGCGCGGTGGCCGCCGCCGATCTAGTGCTCGCGCTGTACAACCCGCGCTCACGGGGGCGGTCGTGGCAGCTCGGCAAGGCTCGTGATGTCCTCGCCGAGTACCGGCCCGGTGACACTCCGGTCGGGCTGGTCACCGACGCGGCGCGCGACGGCGAGCGGGTGGAGCTCACCACGCTGGCCATGATGGACCCAGCCTCCGCGGGGATGCACACTGTGGTGATCGTCGGTGCCGCGGGCACCAGCCGGCTCGGCGACTGGCTGGTGACCTCGCGATCACTGGGAGTCCCGTGACCGCCGACGCACTTGGTCCCGCGGAGGCGGCAGAATGACCGCCGACGCACTTGGTCCCGCGGAGGCGGCATTGTGACCGTGCATCTGGTGGGCGCTGGGCCTGGTGACCCGCAGCTGCTCACCCGACGCGGCGCCGCGCTACTGGCACGAGCCGAGCACGTCGTCTACGACCGCCCCTCGATGGCCGAGATCCTGGCGCTCGCGCCGACCGCCACCCAGCACTGCGTCGGCAAGCATGGTTCCACTCCCGCCCCTGCACAGCATGAGATCAACGCGCTGCTCGTCGCGCTTGGCCGTACCGGGGCGTGCGTGGTGCGGCTCAAGGCCGGTGACCCGTTCGTGGTGTCCCGCGGGAGCGAGGAGGCGGTGGCACTGGCCGACGCTGGGGTGAACGTCGACGTGGTACCCGGGGTATCCGCAGCAGTGGCCGCACCGGCCGCAGCCGGTATTCCAGTCATGGTGCGGCGGCTGTCCCGCACGCTCACCGTGGTCGCCGGCAACGACGAGGTCGATCGGGTGAACTGGGACGCTGTAGCGCACCTGGGTGGCACCGTGGTGCTGCTCACCGGGCGGGCGGCGCTGCCCCGGGTGGTCGCCGCGCTACGAGCAGGCGGGATGCCCGGCGACACCCCGGTAGCGGCGATCAGCGCGGCCAGCCGCCTGCACCAGCGAACTGTCCGCGGCACGCTGGCGCAACCACCGTCCGGGCGGCTGCCCGCACCGTTGACCGTCGTGATCGGCGACGTGGCGCGGCTGGACGTCACCGCGTGCGAGGTGAGCTGTGCACATCCCTGACGGCTTCGTCTCACCTGCAGTCGCGGTAGCCGGCGCCGCGGTAGCCGTTGCCGGGCTCGGGATCTGCGTGCGCCGCGCCCAGCTGGACGTCACCGAACGGCAACTGCCGCTGGCGGGCCTCGCCGCGGCATTCTTCCTGGTTCTGGAGGCACCGATCATCCCGGTGGCGGTGGGGACCAGCGGGCACCTACTGGGCGGCACGCTGGCCGTAGCGCTGCTGGGACCGTGGCTCGGACCGGTAGTGATCACCGTCGTCACGGTGGTCCAGGCATTGTTTGCCGGCGACGGTGGGCTGTCCACGCTAGGCGTCAACGTGGTCAACTTGGCTTTGGTACCGGCGGTGGTGGGTTACCCCGTGCTGGCGGGGCTGCGGAGGGTGTTGCCGCAGGGAGTTACCGGTACGGCGGTGGCCGCCGGGATCGCGGCTGCGGTGTCAGTGCTCACCGCGGCCGTGCTGTTCACCGCAGAATACGCAGTAGGCGGCGCCGCCGGGGTGCCGTTGCGCACCGTCGCCGTCTCGACCATCGGGGTGTACGCGCTGGTCGCAGTACTCGAAGCGGTGGTCACCGCGTTGGTGGTGCGCGGATTGCTCGCGTTGCGCGCCGACCTCGTGCGGGTGGCGCCATGAGCGCAACTCATCAGCCCTTGCTGGTGGGCGCCGACAGCCCGGTGCACCGGATGGCGCCGCAATGCAAGGTGGCCGCCACCGCGCTGTTCGTGCTCGCCGTGGCGGCCACTCCGGCTGGGACGTACTGGCCCTACCTGTGGTACTTGCTGCTGCTGGCCGCGGTCGCCGCGCTGGCCCGGCTGCCACCGCTGACCCTGCTACGCCGGCTGCTGGTGGAGGTGCCGTTTGTGTTGTTCGTACTGGCACTGCCGGTTCTCGGCGGGCCACCACAACTAACCGTGCTGGGCCTCGACCTGTCGGTGCCCGGCTTGCACGCCGCAGCGACCATCGTGCTCAAGGCGACGTTCGGGCTCCTCGCGACCGGGATCCTGGCCGCGACGACGCCGCTGCCGGAGGTCATCACCGGCCTGGAGCGGCTGCGAGTGCCGAGGGTGTTCACCGCGGTCGCGGCATTCATGGTGCGCTACATCGAGGTGCTGGCGGCCGAGCTGGGAAGAATGCGTACCGCGGCGGCCTGCCGGGGAGGGAACCCGCGCTGGCTCTGGCAGGTCCGCGATGTGACGGCTGGGCTTGGCGCGCTGGTCGTGCGCTCCTTCGAGCGCGGCGAGCGGGTGTACCTGGCGATGGCCTCCCGCGGGTACACCGGGGTCCTGCCG
>JALZCN010000431.1 GCA_030863045.1 Actinomycetota bacterium
CGCAAGCGCTGCAGCACTTTCAACGCGCGGGCCTTGACCGAGACAAGCTGGAGCCGGCGCTGGCCTGGCGGGTCGGCCTGATCCCTTTCGCCCAGGGCAAGTTTGTCGAAGTCCAAGCCCTAATCCAGCGAACCCTGCTCGATCGGGAGGACACGCTGGATGAGACGCGGGTGCTGGTGCTGGCCGCGAGTGCCAACCGGATGACCGGTGACCTCGTAAGTCTGCGAGTAAGGGCGCTTCAAGCACATGCGTCGGCCCAACGGTGTGGCGATCCCCGCGCGTGGTCCGGTGTCCACCACCTCTTCGCGCTGCTGACCGCTGCCGAGGGCGATTGGCGGCAGGCCGACGCGCATTGCACCGAGGCGCGACGCAGTGCCGAAGCGAGCGACGATCTGCTCAGTCTGACGTGGACTTGGGTTTTGCGGGCGTTTCACCAGTTCGAAGCGGGTGCACCCCGGCGAGCGTTGGCCGACGCCGAGATCGCGTTGAGCCTCAGCGAGCGATGTGAGAACCCGTTTTATACCGCACACGCGCTCACCACCCGCGGCCGCGCCCGCGGGCGCCTGGGAATGCTCGAGGCAGCGGAGGACGACTTCGTCACCGCGATCGACCTTTTTCAGCGCATCGGCTCCCAATATCTGGCTTGGCCACGGTGTGGACTGGGTGATTTGCATCGAACCAGGGGCCAATTGATTCGAGCCCAGGCCGCCTACGAGGAGGCCCTAACCCTCGCCGAGCCCTGCCACGACGTGTTTGGCCTTAGTTCGGCGCTGACCGGTCTAGCACGCATCACTGCGGTTGATGACCCCAAGCGAGCTCGTGAGTGTGCAGACCGCGCCGTGGAGTTGGACGAAGGGCTCCGCACGGTGTCGGCACTGTTGGCCCGGGGCTGGGTTCTCTTGATGGACGGTGACCGACAGGGCGCCTCAGCAACTGCCCACCGAGCTGTCCTGACCGCGCGGCAACGGCAAGACAATCCAGGACTGGCCGAGGCCATCACCCTGGGCGTGCTCGCCTCTCGCGATCCCGCCGTGGCTGCCGCCCCGCTTCGAGAAGCGATCGAGATTTACCAGGAAACAGGCTGCCGCCTCGAGGAAGCCGCGACCAGAATCGTGGCCGCTCGCATCGGCGCGCCCATCGCCCACCTCGACGCCTACCTCGCCGACCAGATGCTCCGAGACCACGGCGTCGACATCGAGTCGCGGCGGATCGCCGGACCGTTAGGCGTGCTGGTTCGTTCCGCGCCCCCGGTGTCCATCCTGACCCTCGGCGTGTTCCGAGTGATCTGCGACGGCGTGCCGATTCCGAATACTGCATGGAAGTCGAAGAAAACCCGAGACCTGTTGAAAATCTTAGTTGCGCGACGCCGGCCGGTACCCCGTGCTCAGCTGATGGAACTGTTGTGGCCGGAAGCGAACCCGGTTGTGGCCGCCAACCGGCTCTCCGTGCTGCTCTCCACGGTCCGCGATGTATTACAGCCTTACCTGACAGGCGTAGACCCCTTGGTCGTCACCGACGGCGCGGTGTCATTAAACCGTGCCCAGGTCAGAGTCGACGTTGAGGACTTCCTCACTCAAGCCACCGCTGCCCTCCACGCCCACCGGGTGAAAGACCCAGATGTGACCGCGCGACTCACGGCCGCCGTCACCGCCCATACTGGAGATTTCCTCGAAGACGACCCTTACCAAGAATGGGCCGTCGAGCTAGCCGAAGAGGTCCGGGGCACCCACATCGCCCTGCTACGGGCACTGACTGCACGACTACGTGACGCCGGCGACACCGACGCGACCGTACAGTCCGCGCTGCGCCTGCTCAAGCAGGATCCCTACGACGAGGAGACCCATCTCAGCCTCGTCGCAGTCCTGCTCGACGCCGGACGCCTCGGTCAGGCACACCACCACTACCAGACTTACGTCCGCCGCATGACAGAACTGGGCATCCGACCGCGCCCGCTACCGGAGACGACATCCGGGATTACTAAGAGGCGCTTGGCCCGGCCAAAAGGAGCACCTTAACGTCGCTCGTTCGACGGTGGGGCGCGCCCACGGGGAGGCCTGGGACTTTCCCCAGGAATCATGCAGATCCCACGTGGCTAAGTGGCCGTATCGGACGGAATACAGGTCTAGCTCAGTGATCTCGAATCGATGCGAGAAGTCCAGCAACATGTGACGAACTAATTATCAAAGTGTCCCTATCGAGTTCTGCGCCTCGGCTGCCGTCTTTAATTACGGCTGAACGAGGTCGTGAACTCTGGCAGCAGATCGGCGCGTGAGGTCAGCATCAGCGTTCATGATCGCGAGAGG
>JALZCN010000451.1 GCA_030863045.1 Actinomycetota bacterium
GGGTAACACACTTTGCCCTCCGTAACGAGATCATCAAGCGTTGCCAGTGTCTCCTCGAGCGGAGTGAGACCATCGGGCGCGTGATACTGGTAAAGGTCGATGTAGTCGGTCTGCAAACGGTGGAGACTGGCCTCCACAGCACGCCGTATGTACCTACGCGACCCACGCGCAGCTGTCCCCTCACCCATGTCCGCACCAAACTTCGTCGCCAACACGACGTGCTCGCGCCGGCCCGCCAGCACCTGACCCAAAAGCTCCTCTGAGCCGCCCCTATTCCCGTAGACATCGGCAGTGTCAATAAGCGTCACACCGCAGCCGATGGCAGCATCGACCACGCCGCGCGTTTCCTCCAGACCGATACGACCGCCAAAGTTGTTCCCTCCAAGACCAACCACCGACACCGTGAGACCGGACTCACCTAACTGGCGATAACGCATGTCATGCCCCCTGACAGCGAGACCCCCGGAACCTCCAACCCGAACACGTGACACCGCGCTGTTGCGTGCAACCGAATATCCCAACAAGCAGACTACCCGTGCGGATGCCGGTGCCAGACACGGACGCGGTCCTCGCCGACGCCACGGCCGAGCAGGCCGACGTGCGGCGACTGGGGTTGTCCGCGATCTTGTGTGAGACTTCGTGGTGTCAGCGGATGGTGATGCGGTCTTCAAAGTAGAGGGTCAGCGCGTTGAGCGCGCGCTTCCAGCCGGGGGCTACTTGTTTCGATCACCTGCTTTCGGTTCGATCAGGTGCCGGATCGCTGGTAGAGCACTTTGATCGCGGCCTGCTCGGACGGGAAGTGCCCACGGTGGCGGGTGACCTTGCGCAGCCGGGCATTGATCGACTCGATGAGGTTGGTGCTGTAGATGACCGGCGCAGTTGTGGCGGAAAAGGCCAGAAGTGGTTCGAATTGCGGCCACGCCGCCCGCCACGTCCGAGCAATCGCTGGCGTTGATCAAACAACACCGACTTTGCCGATGACCGGAAGCACTGCGGCTTAGTCGCATCAGTTCCGGGTCGATTACCTGGGCTCGCGAGGGTTGGGTCGTGGAGACTGTCCTGATGGCTGAGCGTTACCCGGCGGCGGAGCCCTACGAGTCCGGCATGCTGGTCGTGACAGACGGGAACCGCCTGTACTGGGAGATGTGCGGAGCCCCCGATGGAACCGCAGCGGTCTACCTGCACGGTGGTCCCGGAAGCGGGTGCACCCCCGGCGGACGCCGCAATTTCGATCCCCGCTCATACCGTGCTGTGTTGTTCGATCAGCGCGGGTGCGGGCGCAGCCGGCCTTCCGCCGGCGACGAGGATGCCTATTTGTCGACGAACACCACGGCGCACCTGATCGGGGACATCGAGCGGTTGCGCGAGCACCTGGGAATCGACCGCTGGATTGTCGTCGGCGGCTCCTGGGGCGTTACCCTCGGGCTGGCCTACGCCCAGCGCCATCCTGACCGCGTGATCGCGATGGTGCTCGGCGCCATCACCGCGGGCACCCGTCGGGAGATCGACTGGATCACTCGCGACATGGGCCGGGTCTTTCCCCGGGAGTGGGAACAGTTCGTCGGCACCGTCCCGGCGGCGGAGCGGGCAGGTGACCTCTGCGCGGCCTACGCGCGACTGCTGGCGGACTCGGATTCGCAGATGCGCGCCCAGGCGGCGCGGCAGTGGTGCGCGTGGGAAGACACGCACATGTCGCTGGCGCCGGGGTGGTCTCCTGACCTCAGTTACCGGGACCCGGAGTTCCAGCTGACCTTCGCCCGGCTGGTCACGCACTACTGGAGCCACGGTTGTTTTCTCGGAGAAGGAGAGATCCTGGCCAACATGCACCGCCTGGCCGACATCCCCGCCGTGCTCATTCACGGCCGCTATGACATCTCCGGCCCGCTGGACACCGCATGGCGCCTGCATCGCTCCTGGCCGAACAGCAAGCTTGTCGTGCTCGACGACGCCGGCCATGGCGGAGGCAGCTTCACCAGCGAACTCGTCGGTGCCCTCGACTCCTTCCGCACCCTGCGCTGAAC
>JALZCN010000452.1 GCA_030863045.1 Actinomycetota bacterium
CGGATGCCGCGGGCGCCGAGCGGAAGTGATGGCGTTTGCTGTCATGCTGGTGACTGCCAGCTGCGTCGGCGCGATCCTCGGGGCGGTCGGCGCCGCGGCCAACAGGGTCAAGACCTGGGATGAATTCCTGCTGTGGGTGATCGGCGGGGTGATGGGTGGAGCGCTCGCCGTCGTCGGCTGGACCGGCGTCGTCCTTGGTGTCTCGGCACTGGCCGGCCTGACGGTGAGCGTTGTCACCGCCACCACCATCGGCTTGACCATCTTTGCGACGGCTGGCCTGCTTGGGGCGGTGCTCAGCCCGCGGCTGGATACTCTCGACGGCTCGGCGGGATGGTGGTTCAGCTTCGTCATCAAATGGGTGCAATCGCCGTTGCTGACCACCGTCGGTCTCATCGCGGCGATCGGAAGCGGCAAGGTTGACTTCCGCCGGGGCATGCTGTTCATCGGGGTGGGTCCCGGTGGTGGCGCCCTGGCGTTGGGCGCCGTGGCCTGGACCCAGTCCGGCCGCTTCACCCCGAACGCGACCGTGCCAGACAGTCTGGCGCGGC
Source organism: Actinomycetota bacterium (assembly GCA_030863045.1). Classification (GTDB taxonomy): domain Bacteria; phylum Actinomycetota; class Actinomycetes; order Mycobacteriales; family Pseudonocardiaceae. The sequence continues at coordinate 549 of JALZCN010000452.1, forward strand.
ATGAGGCCACCCACAGCCGGACCGTAGCGGCGATCGGCGAGCTCGGCTTCTACCTCACCTACGTCACGATCGGCGCCATCTGGGGCGTGGCTCAGGGCGGCTCGTGGAACGGCGTCAACCCGGCGGGCCGCGGCAACCCGTTCGAGAAGACCGCATATGCCATCGAGAACCCTCGATGATCAGTATCCCCGATAATCAGCATTACCGTTCGGCCCGCCTGCCGGCCACTGGGGGCAGCCGGGCGTCAGACTGTCATGGGCATTGAGGCCGCGCATCGAGAGAACGGCTCGCTTGTGGCTGCACGGCGCCGCGCCAGGTCATGCGTACGGTGGTGCCGGTGTTGTCGTGGCTGAGTTCGACATGGTCGGCGAGGTGACGGATGAGGAGCAGCCCACGTCCGCGTCCGTTCACCGACCGGGGTGGGCGCCAGGCACCGTGGTCGCGGACCACCACGAGCACCTCGCCGTCGGTGCACTCGGCGGTCACCGACACCGCTCCAGCCGCAGCGGGGTAGGCGTGGTCGACGGCGTTGGCCAACGCCTCATGAGTAGCGAGCACCAGGTCGGCCACGGTTGCCGGAGGTAGGCCGATCTGGGTGGCCCAGGCGCCCACCGCCTGGCGCGCCCGGCGGATTTCCCTGGCTTCGGCTAGCACCTCTAGCCGCACGGCGAGCCCTGGGAACCGGCAGGACAGTGCACCGCAGCACCCTCGCGGGGCACCACGCGCCATCGAGCCAGGTGGACATGACCTGGTAGCAGTGTGGGGCTGATGGGACAGAGTGCCCGTTTGTTGCAGTCCTAACTCTCAGCTGCACAAAATTTCTTCGGCCACCGGCGGCTGGATCAGGCAGCGCGGGGATGGGCTCTCCGACGATCAGGCTGATGGCCAAGCCGGACTCGGTGTGTGCCCTGTAACGCTTCGCGGTCGGATGACGAAAGACATACCGAGAGCCCGAGCGTAGGCCCCCCGACCCTGCGCCCGGGCTTTCTTTTCGCGTTGATGTCACGCCGTAGTCCCGCAGGTGGCGCACCGACTTGGCGAACCTGCGGGATGTAGCACAGCTCGTGGAGTGCGTCGCAGGGGTGGCTGGCGAGCGCGCCGAACCCACCTGGAGGGCTTGCGTACGCGCTGCGGTTGCACACATGGTCACGTGCCCGGTGTAACCCTGGGGACCGCGAGTTCCCGTGCAGATGACGAACAGTGATAGTACGGTCACTCACCGTCAATCCAACCACCTCGAGCACGGGAAGCACCAGATGAAGCGGTTCCTGGCCATGGCCACTCTGCTCGCGACCAGTTGTACGTCCTCCCCGGCGACGCCATTGGTTGCAGACCGGTGGAGTGAGCCGTTCACCTTTCGGGTCCTGGCCACCGGTCTGGCCGACCCATGGGAGATCACCTGGGGTCCCGACGGTTTTCTCTGGGTCACCGAGAAGACGGGCAAGGCAGTGACCCGGGTGAACCCCTCGGACGGGTCGAAGAAGACCGTGATCACCATCGCTGACGTGTACTCCAGCGAAAGTCAGGACGGCCTGCTCGGCATGGCTTTTCACGGGGACTTCCTAAAAGGGAACAATGACGTCTATCTCGCCTATACTTATGACGCAGACCCTGCTCCGGCAGTCGACCGCCGCACCAAGATAGCTCGCTACACCTACGACCCGGCAGCGCAGACATTGAACCAGCCGGTCGACTTGATCACGGATCTTCCGGCCAGTACGGATCACAATTCCGGCCGCCTTGTGGCCGGTCCTGATCGGAGGCTCTACTATTCGATCGGTGATCTCGGGAACAACCAGTTCGAGCGCTTCTGCAATCCGATCCGAGCACAAGACCTTCCCAGTGTCGACGACGTCGGTAAGCGAAATTGGTCGGCCTACGTCGGGAAGGTCCTGAGGCTCGACCTCGACGGTGGCATCCCGCCAGACAATCCGGTGATCGAGGGAGTGCGCAGTCATATCTACTCATATGGGCACCGGAACCCTCAGGGTCTGGCCTTCGGCCCCGGCGGACGCCTTTTCTCGGCAGAGCACGGCCCCAAGGCAGACGACGAGATCAACCTGGTTCAGCCCGGAAAGAATTACGGCTGGCCACATGTGTCTGGTTTTAGAGACGATCAGTCCTACACGTATGCGAACTGGTCGGCTTCGACCACCCCGCCGTGCGCCAGCCTGCGCTATGAAAGCTATGCAAGCCCGCCTTCGGTTTCCCAGTTACGAGAAACTGCCTGGAGTGCACCGGACTATGTGGAGCCCATGAAAACGCTCTACACAGTACCCAGCGGGTACAACTTTCAGGACGGGGCCTGCGGCAAACAGTCATACATCTGCTGGCCGTCGATCGCGCCCTCCAGCATCGATTACGTGCCGGCCGACGACGGTGGATTTGACGGCTGGCGCAATTCGCTGTTGATAACAAGCCTCAAGAATGGTTCGCTCTACAGCTTGCGGCTCACCCAGGACGGTGGCTGGGTCCAGGGTGATATCACGCAGTTGTTCAAGACCACAAACCGCTACCGCGATCTGGCGCTGAGCCCTGACAGTGGGAAGGTCTATATCGCCACGGACACCGTCGGCCGGGCGGGACCCAGGTTCGGACCCCCGACCGGGCAGCTCGACAATCCCGGAGCGATTCTGGAGTTCACCTTCGTCGGTTCGGGGTGAACGCAACATGCCTTGATCACGTCACCGATGCTGATCAATCCGGCTGCGCCCGGCCGGGATCGGCGAGGTTGAGCCAGACTGCGGAGACGATGCAGGCGAGCCGAGCACACCTGGAGAATGTTCTTCGACCAGCACGCTCCCCGCTCCTCGACGAGGTCCGGTCGGCGGCACCGGTTGGTTCATCCGGTAGGGCAGCCCGTTGGATGGTGTCGTGAGCGCGCGGTTTCGTCCTCACTTCACGGCTCAGTTGGAACGGGCTGCATCGGCGTGCGGTGCCCGTCTGCGCTGGCTGTCGGACGGTTGGGTAGCGCAGTTGACAAGAGGTGGCCATTTGACGCATGTCATCGGCTACTCGTTTCCACTGAACGACGCCGCTGCTGCCCAGATCGCAAATGACAAGGCCGCGACCTACGCCGTACTCGAGGATTCCTCCATTCCGGCGATCATGCACCGCGTTCTTCATCTTGCCGCCCCACCTTCTGAGCGGCTCACGCTCGAAGTGCTCGATCTGGTGCCGCTGCCGGT
>JALZCN010000457.1 GCA_030863045.1 Actinomycetota bacterium
CGGCACCGTCTGGCCGCCGGCGATCCGCCCGGCCGAGCGCTGAGCGCGGTAATCACCGAGGTGCTTGCTGCGGCCCCCGGCTCACGGCTGAATCTGCTGGTCACCGACGGCACCATGGTGGCCGCGACCACAGTCCATCACGCCCTGTCAGTCCGCGCCGGTGACGGGGGAGTGCTGATCTGCTCCGAACCCATCGACCAGTCCGCCGGGTGGGAACCGGTTCCCGACCGCCATCTAGTCACCGCGACACCGTCCACCGTGGAGATCGCGCCGATCCCTTCAACCATTGCCGAGGAGCCATGACCGCGCCCATGCTGGAGATCCACTTGTCCGACTCCGATGCCGCCGATGCGTTGCATCATGACGTGCGGCTGGGGCTGTCCGCCGATCCCAAGTGGCTACCGCCCAAATGGCTTTACGACGCCCGTGGCAGCGACCTGTTCGAGGAGATCACCGCGTTACCCGAGTATTACCCCACTCGCACCGAGCGTGAGCTGCTGCGTCACCGCGCCGGTGAAATCGCCGGTTCGGCGCCGATCGGCACGCTGGTGGAGCTCGGTTCGGGTTCTTCGGAGAAGACTCGGTTGCTGCTCGACGCGCTCACCGCGAGCGGATCGCTGCAGCGCTTCGTGCCGTTGGACGTGTCGGAGTCCGCGCTGCGTGGCGCGATGGCGGCAATAGCACAGGAGTACCGGGGTCTCGCGGTGCACGGTGTGGTCGGTGACTTCACCAAGCATCTGGAACTGCTGCCGACCGGCCAGTGCGGGCGCAGGCTGGTGGCCTTTCTGGGCGGCACGATCGGTAACCTGCCGCCCGACGAGCGGGCAGGTTTTCTCAGCGCGCTATGCGCCTCCCTGGATCCCGGTGAGTTGTTGCTGCTCGGTGCCGGTCTGATCACCGATCCAGCGGTGATGGTGCCCGCCTACGACGACGCCGCCGGAGTGACCGCCGAGTTCAATCGGAACCTGCTGCACGTACTCAATCGTGAGCTCGGGGCCGATTTCGACGTCACGGCCTTCGACCACGTTGCGGTGTGGAACGCCGAGCACGAGTGGATCGAGATGCGGCTGCAAGCTCGCCGCGCGATGACCGTGCGGTTGCCTGCGGTGAACATGACGGTGCGCTACGCACCAGGCGAGCAGATGCGCACTGAGATATCGAAAAAGTTCAGCCGTGATGGCTTGGTCGGCGAGCTCGACGCCACCGGTTTCGAGCTCGTGCAGTGGTGGACCGACCCGGCGGAACGCTTTGTGCTGTGCCTCGCGGTCCGGCGATGACGCCAGCACTTGCCTTACCCGCTCGACAGCAGTGCACGGCCGATGAGCACCACGGCACTCGCCGCGGCCACCGCGAGCACCGCCCACCGCGTCCGGCCGTTGTCAAGCACCCTGCGGGCCGGCCCAGACAGCGCGAACCCACAGAGCAGGAAGGGGATGAGTAAGGCGGCGCTCACCAACGATTCGCTCGTGACCTGGTCCGCGGCGGCCAGCGCGGCAATCGAGGTCACCGAACCCAGGACGAAGTAACCGCCGATCGTGCCGCGGACCCGTGGACCCGCCTCGCCTTGGTACAGCAACGCAATGGGCGGCCCGCCGATCGAGGCCGCGGTCCCTCCGGCCCCACTGGCGATTCCGGCGATCACCAGTGCGCGGGGCCGGGGCCGTGGCCGCCAGGTGAGCAGCGACAGCAGCACGCAAGCCAGCACGCAGAGTCCGACGATTAGGCTGAACGCCCGCTGCGACAGCATGACCACAGCGAGTACTCCCAGCCCGGTGCCGGGCAGCCGGCCCAGCATCGCCCACCCGATCCCGGGCCAGTCGGCGTGGCGCCCATCCCGCACCACGGCGAGCACCGAGTGCACGGTCGTCAGTAAGATCAACGGGACCGGGATGAGCGCGGGATTGAGCAGGGCCAGCAATGGTGCGGCCACCAATGACATGCCGTATCCGACCGCGCCCTGCACCAACGCGCCCAGCACCACCACCAGACCGGCGACAAGGATCATCACCCACAGCCTGGCGAGTAGGGCGCAGCGCTATGCGGCTGGACCGTATCTCCGGTCATTGACTACCCCGGTAGGCGATCCGTGCTGGTGCCGGCTGGGTCGCCAGATACTGCTCGAAAGTGATGCGTCCCGCAGCGTGATGCGGCGTGAGATGCCCGCCGTGGCGGTAGCCGCGGAACGCCTTGCCGGGCAACCGGACGGGCAGTAGCAGGCGGCGACGCCCGGTCGCCCGCAGGTAGGTCTCAGCCAGGTCGCGGACCGTTCGCACCTCGGGGCCGCCAAGATCGCGAGCGTGGCCGCTCGGCGCCCGGATGGCAAGTTCGACGAGACGCTCCGCGACGTCACGAACGGCGATCGGTTGGACGCTGAGGTCGGGTAGCAGCATCACCGGGAGGCGCGCGGCGACGGCGAACATGCACCGGATCAGGTCGTGGAACTGGGTGGTACGCAGGATGGTGTAGGGCAGGCTGGAGGTCTCGATTGCCCGTTCTGCCGCGAGCTTGAGCCGGTAGTAGGCAAGTGGGATGCGATCGACCCCCACAATGGAGATGTACACCAGATGCGGCCCGCCGGCTGCCCGGGCAGCCGTGAGCAGGCTCCGATCCACCTCGCCGTGAAGGTCATTCGCACAGTGGATGACCGAGTCCGCCGCGTCCAGCGCTGTGGCGACGCCCTCGCCGCTGCGGTAATCCACAGTCGCCCAAGCGTACGGCCGCGGACCCGCCGGCGGCGGCCGGCGGCTCGCGAGCCGAACCTGATGCCCGGAGTCGAGCGAGTGCCGCACCACGGCACGACCGAGGACGCCAGTACCGCCGGTGACAAGGATCAAGCTCATCGCGGTTCCGTTCGTGCGGGCGCTTGCCTGCCACCAGCTATGACCGGGTAGACCTTGCATGTAACAAGCGCTTGTCACCGCATGCAACATCAACCGCGTAAACCCACCAGGGTTTGCCAGGCACGGGTGGCCAGCTGCAGGTTGAAGCGGGTGTCGGGGCAGGACAGGTCGTGACCGGAGACTTCACGGATTCGTTGCAGCCGGTACTTCAGCGTGTTGCGATGCACCGATAACGACGCCGCGGCGGCATCGTAGCTTCCGCCGCACTCCAGGTACTCGAACAACGTTTCTACCAGCGCAGAATGCTTGCG
>JALZCN010000461.1 GCA_030863045.1 Actinomycetota bacterium
CGGTCAGCAGCCGGATGCTCTCCTCCGGGCGCGCAGCGCGGACCCGGAGGATCTTGTCTTCTCCAAGGTCCTTGAAGTCTCGCTGGGCGTTGATGCCCTTCACCAGCCGAGCGTAGACGGCGAGCGGGTGGTCCTCATGCCGCTCGAGCACCTCGTCCATTGCGTCGGTGCCGCGCCGGAGCAGGTCGCTGTCCGAGCCGAGCAGCGCGAGGACCTGACCCTGCTCTTCGCCTAGCAGAAGGTTGCCGATTCCCTCGTCTTCGGCGTTCAGCGGCTGCCGGACCCGCAGCTTCGTGACCCCAGACCACCCGTGAGCCGTCGTCGGCCACGTACACCGCGCGCAGCGCGTACCGGCCGGGCTGGTCGAACAGGTGACCGTCGCGTCCAAAGCCGATGTAGGCGCTGTCGTATACCGCAGGCCGACCCGTATCCAGGCGAATACGACGTTCATGGTCAACACAGTGCCGCATCATCGGCTGATAAAGCACTGTCCGGCCGGAGGGCTGGCGCACGGCGATCGTGACAAACTCGTCGTTGGGGTGCAGGTAACCGTGGGTGTCGCGGCCCCGCAAGTCGGTGGCGCTGAGTTTAAGCTCGACCACCGGGGGCTCGCCGTAGGCGAACGTGGGCTTCGCTCGGAGCTCAAGGGCCAGGCCGGAATTGTCGACGACGGGCTCGGCAAAGAACTCCGGATCTACCTCCGCGGCGCCTGTGCCGAAGGCGTTAGCGCCCATCACGACTTTCCGGTAGAAGCCATGCCGCAGATGCACCCGCTCGTTCATGGTGAACTGGAAGGGGAAATCAGCCCAGTAGGCGTTCTCCCCGCCCGGAGCCGGCGGCGGCGGCTGGTATTTCCAGGCGTAGTTCATCCACGACAAGTCACCCAGGCCCCCGTTCGGGCCCAGCGGGGCGGGCGGACTGGCCAGGTTCTTCTGCCAGGAGTGCATCATGTTGAACGCGTGGCCGAGCTCGTGCACGTAAGTGCGCAGCTGGGCTCGCTGGCTCGCCGCGTCGGTGCCCTTGATGGCGTCGTAGAACACAGCGCACCCCTGACGCTGGAACGCGTCGGAGTAGTCAAACGTGATACCGCGGGCCCCGCCGTCATGGGCCGTGGCGAACCAGCAGCCAGACCTGCCAGCGGGGCAGATTCGCGAAGAGGCTGAAATGCTTGATCATCGCGTTGTGCAGCTGTCGCTCCACGTCGGTGACGTGCCGGCGCCGGCCTCGGAGATCGGCACCACGTTCACCGATCCCGAGGACTGCAGCTGGATCCCGGCGTCGGCGAACGCCTGTGACACGCTGATGCGCGGGTCGGCACGCCCGGCGGCCGGGGCAGCAGGGCGGTGTTGTAGGAGACGAAGGGCACGGCGCCCGCGACCGAGTCCTGCTCCCAGGCAACTGTGCGGAGCCAGGGCGAGGAGTAAGAGCACGTGTAGGTGGCCCCAGCCGAGCCGGAAACGGTGAAGAAACGCAGCGTGGCCGGCTTTTGTGCCGCCTGTAGGGGAACCCGCGGCACCGTCACCTCGACGATCGGCGCGCCCGCGCTCCAGGTAAAGCTGCCCATACCCCGGACGCGGACCTCCGCGGGCGTGACGGTGATCGCGGGGCTGTCGACGACGAACGAGCCGAAGTAGCCAATCGTAGAGCCGGAGGTGGAGAAGAAGTCGCCACTCACCCGGCGGGTGGTGCGGCTGCCGTCCACGTTGACCCGCAGCTCCACGCTAAACCCGAACGCGGTGCCCTCGTAGCGGCCCTGCACCGGCCGACGGATGACGATCGGCGGCGCCGGAAGCAACGGCGCCGCCGGCACCAGCTCCTCGGCGACCGGTTCCTCGGGCTCGACGGTAAGCCGGTCCCTGTCCGGGCCGTACAGGTCGGCGAGACCGTTCACGGTAGGCAGGGGCTCGACGGTCTGCTCCCCGAATACGTCAGGCGTCGACGCCATGGTGTCGTCCACAGTTGGGTCGAAGACCTGGGCCATGATGGCTACCTCCTGTGAGCACTAGTGGTCCAACCAGTGGTAAAGAGGACGACCACGGGCCGTGAAATACGGGCTGGGAACCGCCAGAGATGCTCAACCCCCGAAGCGGCGCAGCCAAGGGCTAACCGCAGGAAACGCGAGTCGATCAATGACGCGTCATGGACGTCGAGGCGGAGGTGAGCTCGCACAAAGCGATGGCAATGCTCGCGCCCACCCGCGCGTTGTTCAGCAGCAGCGCGCGGTTTGCTGCGATAGCTCGGTCTCCGAGGGACTTGGCGACCGACGCCAACAGCCAAGGAGTGAGAGGCTTTCCGCAAACGCCCGCTGCAGCCGCGTCGCGGAGCGCCCGCGCAGTCGCGTCTTCGACCTCGGAAGGCTCAAGTGCCTGCTCCTCAGGACAGGGACAGGCGACCAGGACGCCACCCTGCTGCCCAAGCTGACGCCAGCGAATGAGACACAACCGAGCAATGTCCCCCGTCCGCTCCACGTGCTTGTCAAGCACGAGCCCGCTGCTGCGGGCATAGAAGGCGGGAAACTCTCGCGCGCCAAGCCCCACCACCGGGACTCCCAACGTCTCGAGCGCCTCCAACGTTCTCGGAAGGTCGAGAATGCTCTTCGCTCCGGCCGCGACAACTGTGACTGGATGTTGCGCCAGGGTGGA
>JALZCN010000465.1 GCA_030863045.1 Actinomycetota bacterium
CTGTGACGTCTTGCATGCAGGCCCATCAAAGGATCCCCCACACGAGTAGATCGAAACAGCGACGTGACCCGTTACCTCACTATGAGGTGAACTACCTCACCCGTTAAGGCGGCAACTGCCGGTTCCCTGAGTGGAAGTAACTCCTAGGTGACCGCTGGCTCGGGGTTGCCCGCAGCCCTGATCGCCCTGCGAACCGGGACCAGAGACACCAGCGTGAAGCCGATAAGGAAGAACCCCACCAGCGACACGATGGCGGGACGGAACGAGCCGGTGGCCGTCCCGATGGCGGCGAAGAGCAGCGGGCCAACCGCGGAGGTGGCTCGCTCACCAATCTCGTAGACCGCGAAGTACTCCGCCTCCTTGCCCGCCGGCACCATCTGGCTGAACAGCGATCGGGACAGCGCGTTGGTGCCACCCAGCACCAGCCCGATTCCCACGGCCACGGCATAGAACTGGAGTTGATCGCCTGCCTGAACGAAATAGGCCGCGGCCACCACGCCGATCCAGCCCAGCAGGCTACCCATGATCGTGCGTTTGGCACCGAAGCGGCGGGCCACCCAGCCGTGCACCAGCGCGCCGAAGAACGCCACGAACTGAACGATCAAGATTGTGCTGATCAGAGCGCTGGTCGCCAACCCCAACTCCAGATCACCATACTGACCGGCGACGCTGGCCACCGTGCTGATCCCGTCGGCATAGATCAGGTAAGCAGCCAGGAACCCCAGTGTCAGTGGGTACCTGCGGGCGTCGCGAATGGTGTGCGACAGCTGGCGGAATCCGCCGGTCAGCACCGACAGTCCCCGCTCGGTGCCCTGGGCACGCTGGTAGTTACGCATCCGGGACAGGGGGATGAGGGTGAAGGCGGCCCACCACAGGCCGGCGGTGAGAAAACAGACCCGTACCGCCGCCGACTCGGACAATCCCAGCGCATCACGCCCCAGGAAGGTCGCCAGATGAAGGGCCAGCGCGATGCCGCCACCCAGGTAACCGAAGGCCCAGCCGCGGGAGGACAGCCCATCGCGCTCGTCGGCCGTCGCGATCTCTGGGAGCACTGAGTAGTAGACCACCACCGACGCGTAGTAACCGGTGGTCGCCACGATGAACAGCACGGCGCCGAGCAGCCAGTTGGTTCCGCTCACCAGCGAGAGCGACCCGGTCGCGCCCGCCCCGATGAACGCGAAGAGCCCGAGCATCCGCCTCTTGTGTTGGGTGCGGTCGGCGATGGCGCCGGTCAGCGGCAGCACCAGCACCTGCAGCAGGGTGGACACCGCCAGCAGGTAGCCGAACAGCGAGCCAGCCGGGAATTCCAGGCCCAGTAGCGAAATGTTGCAGTCGACCAGGGCGTTGCCGGTCGGGCACGGCTGACCGGCCGCCAGCGCATCGTTGCGGGCTACCGTGGTGAGGTAAAGCGACAGGAACACGGTGATGATCGAGGTCTGGAACACCGAGTTCGCCCAGTCGTACCAGCACCAGGCGCGTTGATCGCGGCGGCGCTCGGCCTCGTCCGGTGAACCAGTCGGCGCGCTCACCTGGGTTGGCCTCCGGACTGGCTTCCGGGCCACGCCCACCTAGCGCGCAGCACGTCGCGCAGCACATCCGGGCGGCCGGTGACCAGACCGTCAACGCCGAGATCGAGCAGAGTTTCCATCGTCTCGGCTCGGTCCACTGTCCACACATGCACCTCGAGGCCCCGCTGGTGCGCGAAGTGCAGCAGCGGGCGATCCACCACGGTGATCCCGTACCGGCGTACCGGCAGTTGCGCGAGCTCACCGCGGATCGGCGGGCCGACCGGCAACGGCAGCGCCGAACGCAGCCGCAGTGCTATCACCGATGCGGTGCCCATCGAGGTCAACAACCGCGGTCCGGCCGCCGCTCGGAGCCGTTGCAGCCGGGTTTCGGAGAACGATGCCAGGCACACCCGGTGCCACTGGTTGGTGAAGCGCAGCAGCTCCAGCACCGGCACGACTGCCGTGTCGGCCTTGACGTCGATGTTGAGCAGGGCGGCGGGGAGCTCTTCGAGTAGGTCGGCAAGCCGGCAGATCGGCTCACGGCCGCCCACCCGCGCGGTGCGTACCGTTGCCCAATCCAGTTGCTCGACCTCGCCGGAGCCGTCGGTAGTGCGGTCCAACGTGGCGTCGTGCAGGACGACGACCTCGCCGTCCCGGGTGGCCCGAACATCGGTTTCCAGGTAGCGGTATCCCTCTGCGGCCGCGCGGCGAAACGCTGCCAGCGAGTTCTCCATGCCGGCGAGTTCGTCGAGGTGCCAGCCGCGGTGCGCAAATGCCCGGGGAGAGGGGCCGTCCAGATAGGGATGCCGGGGCGCGACCACGCGGCTTATTCTGCCGGGGCTCACCGACCGTCAAGTTGGGTGCGGCACTGCAGCCGCCCGTGCGTTCATGCCACGCTGGTGTTGCAAAGCTGTGGACCGGTCGGCATCACAGGGGTGGGCGATGACTCAGCACGGGGACGCCGGGCTGGCGTTGCTGGCCGCCGAGCTCATCGCCCTGCTCGGACCGCACGCCGTGATCACCGACCGGCAGCGGTTACGCACCTACGAGTGCGACGGGCTGGCGCAGTATCGGGTGGTGCCAGGCGTGGTGGTGCTGCCGGAGTCTGCCGAGCAGATCGCCGCGGTGGTCAGAGCCTGTGCCGCCGCGGGAGTGCCGTTCGTGGCCCGCGGCTCGGGTACCGGGCTGTCCGGTGGCGCGCTGCCGCATGCCGAGGGAGTGCTGATCGTGACCTCCCGGATGCACCGGATCCTGGAGATCGACCCCGCCAATGAGCGCGCGATCGTCGAGCCGGGGGTGATCAACCTGGACGTGACGAAAGCCGCCGCGCCGCACGGTTGGTACTTCGCACCCGACCCGTCCAGCCAGCAGATCTGCTCGGTGGGAGGCAACGTGGCGGAGAACTCCGGCGGGGCGCACTGCCTCAAGTACGGCTTCACCACCCACCACGTGCTGGGCGTGGAGGTGGTCACTCCGGACGGCGAGCTCGTCTGGCTGGGCGGCACCACCCGCGATGTGCCCGGGTACGACCTGCTCGGCGCGTTCGTCGGCAGCGAGGGCACCCTCGGGATCGCCACCAAGATCGTGGTGCGGCTGCTGCGGGCGCCGGAGTCGGTTCGCTGCCTGCTCGCCGCCTTCCCCGGAGTGGACGAAGCAGGCGCGGCAGTATCAGCAATCATCGCCGACGGTGTCACGCCGGCGGCTATCGAGATGATGGATGCGCTGGCGATCGAGGCGGCCGAGGCCGCCGTGGCCTGCGGCTACCCCGAGGGCGCCGGGGCGGTGCTCGTTGTGGAGCTGGACGGTCCGGCCGCTGAGGTGGAGCACACCTTCGCCGCGGTACACCGGCACTGCACCGACGCGGGCGCCTGCGAGATCCGTATTGCCCGCGACGCCGCCGAGCGTGTGCGGTTCTGGAAGGGGCGCAAGTCCGCGTTCGCCGCGGTGGGCCGGATCAGCCCCGACTACATCGTGCAGGACGGGGTGATTCCCCGCACCGTGCTTCCCGAGGTGCTGCGCCGCATTACCGAGCTGTCGGCCGGCACCGGGGTACGGGTGGCTAACGTCTTTCACGCCGGCGACGGCAACCTGCACCCGCTGGTCCTGTTCGACGAGGCCAAGCCCGGCGAGGCGCAGGTCGCCGAGGAGCTGTCCGGCGCGATCCTCGACCTGTGCATCGCTTACGGCGGCTCGATCACCGGCGAGCACGGTGTCGGTACCGACAAGGCGCGGTACATGCCACGGATGTTCACCGACGACGACCTGGACACCATGCAGCGGTTGCGGTGCGCCTTCGATCCCGCCGGGGTGTGCAACCCCGGCAAGATCTTTCCCACTCCGCGGCTGTGCGGCGAGGTGCCCGGCAAGCGCAAGGGCGCGCACCCGCTGCAAGCCGCCGGCCTGGCCGAGCAGTTCTGATGGGCGCCCCGACCCTGCGCGGATTGCGGGCGGCGTGCGGGGAGATCGCCGAGGCCACCGCCGCCGACACCGTGGACGGGGTGCCGGCCCGCTGGGTGGCGTGGCCGGTCAGCACCGAGGAGGCCTCGGCGGTGCTGACCG
>JALZCN010000488.1 GCA_030863045.1 Actinomycetota bacterium
CGTGCGGGTGGACCGACGACCAAGCGAGGACCAGCTCGCCGCGCTGACCCGTGCGTTGCCGGTACAGCCACTGCACGTAGGTGTCGTGCTCGCCGGGCACCGGGAGCGTGCTGGCTGGTGGGGCACGGGCCGGGCGGCGACCTGGGCCGATGCTGTGCAGGCCGCGCGGCTGGTCGGCCACGCCGCGGGGGTTGAGATTGCGGTGCATGCCGCCCAGACGGCGCCGTGGCATCCCGGCCGGTGCGCGCAGCTCGCGGTGGATGGTCGTGTGCTGGGCCACGCCGGGGAGTTGCATCCGGCGGTGATCGAGGCGTTGGAGCTACCAGCGCGGACCTGTGCAATGGAGCTCGATCTCTATGCGCTGCCGCTGACCGACCGGCGGCCCGCACCGGTGGTGTCGCCCTACCCACCGGTGCTGCAGGACGTCGCGCTGGTGGTGGACGCGGCCGTACCCGCCGCCGAGCTGACCGCCACCCTGCGCCGTGGCGCCGGCGAACTGTTAGAGGACGTGCGCCTGTTCGACGTCTACACCGGTGATCAGATCGGTAAGGGCAACCGGTCGCTGGCTTTCGCACTGCGGTTCCGCGCGCCGGATCGCACCCTCACCGTCGCCGAGGCCAGCGCCGCCCGAGATGCGGCGATCGCCGCCGCCGTCGAAACCCACGGCGCCACCCTGCGCGCATAACCCCACCTCGCCATCCCGGCTTGTCGCACCCTGGTGCCCGGTGTGTCCGGCTTTCCTGCACGGTGTGTCAGGGCCTGCCGTCGCGGGGGTCAGCCATCGTGGCAGTCCACCGGGAGGGCACGGCTGAATCACTGGCCGCGGCAGGACTCCGTGCCAGTACCCGTGCCGCGCCACCCTGGTGTCCTTCCACCTCATACTTCACCGTGGAAGTTCTCGACCGCGCCGCTACCGCCCTCGGCAATCACCTTGACGTGACCGGCCACCGTTGAATGAAGTTGCATTACCGTGCATAATCATTCGAATGGCAGTCAGGGTCGCGGTAGCCGGTGCGAGCGGGTACGCAGGTGGGGAGCTGCTCCGCCTGTTACTGGGCCACCCGGAGATCGAGATCGGAGAGCTGACGGCGGGCGACAACGCCGGTACCACGCTCGGTGAGCATCATCCCCACCTCGTTCCCCTGGCCGATCGGGTCCTGTCCGACACCACGGCCGAGCAGCTTGCCGGGCACGGCGCGGTGTTTCTCGCTCTACCTCACGGCCACTCCGCAGCCCTGGCGGCCGAGCTACCCGAGGACACCGTAGTGATCGACTGTGGTGCCGACCACCGGCTCGCCGACCCGGCGGCCTGGCAGCGTTGGTACGGCAATGAGCACGCCGGCACCTGGCCTTACGGGCTGCCCGAGTTACCAGGAACGCGAGACAAGCTGCGCGGAGCCTGCCGCATCGCGGTGCCCGGCTGCTATCCGACGGTGGTCAGCCTGACGCTGGCACCAGCGCTTGAAGCAGGGCTCATCGCTCCCGACGTCGTCGTGACCGCGATGTCAGGTACTTCAGGAGCCGGACGTTCCCTCAAACCACACCTGCTGGCCTCGGAAGTGATGGGATCAGCCAGCGTCTACGGGATGGGCGGCATGCACCGGCACACCCCGGAGATCATCCAGAACCTCAGCAGCGTCGCCGGCGAGGCGGTCACCGTGTCATTCACTCCGGTACTGGCGCCGATGTCGCGAGGGATCCTGGCCAGTTGCGTCGCACCGTTGCGCCCGGGCACCGACCACGAGACGGCCCGCAGCGCATACCACGCCGCATATAGTGCGGAGCCGTTCGTGCACCTGCTTGCGCCGGGCCGCTGGCCGGTCACCGCTGCCGTGCAGGGCTCCAACTCCGTCCAGTTACAGGTCGCGGTTGACACCGACGCCGGCCGGCTGGTTGCAGTGGGCGCGGTCGACAACCTCACCAAAGGCACTGCGGGAGCGGCTCTGCAGTGCCTCAACCTGGCGCTGGAACTCCCCGAGACCACCGGCCTGCCGGCTTGGGGGATCGCGCCCTGATAGGTCAGACACCGGCAGGGAGGACAT
>JALZCN010000543.1 GCA_030863045.1 Actinomycetota bacterium
ACGGTTGTCCAGCTGTGCGCAGAAGGACTGCCACCAGTCCTGAGCGCGGGCGAAGCGGTACGGCCCTTCGGTGCACACCCGAGCCACTTCGCCCCAGGCCACCAATCCCTCGCCCGCATGCACCCAGGACAGCACCCCGCGAGGGGAGGGCAACATGTCGAGCAGGTCGGTACCGCCCCGCACCAGACGCGAGCGCACGACCAGCCGGTCAGGCAGCGGTGCGGTGGTCACATTGTCAGCGTATTCCGGCTGAGTTGGGAGGCTACCGGACGGTATCCTGGCTGCCGATCCGCGTCGAGCTGTCGCCGCGCGGCGGCTACGCTAGGCCCGATGACCGCTGTGGTTACCGAGCGCGCTGCTGGGGCCACCCGACGGACCCTCGGCCGGGCGCGCTGGCCAGCGTGGTGGGTGCTGGTCGCGGCGGCGGGGCTGCTGACAGGCCTGATCACGATGGCGCTTGCCGGGGCGGCTCTCGACGACGCCGAGATCGACGCTCGCACCGGTTACGCCACCGCCCAGGTGCTCGCGGTAACCTCGACGCGGACGTTGGTTCAGTTCGCCACCCCCGATGGCAAGGTGTACCGCCCGAAGGAAGGGGTGGCCTACCCGTCGGGGCTGCGGGCGGGGCAGCTGGTGCGGGTGGAGTACGACCGCGCCGATCCCGATCAGGTTCGTGTCGCCGGGCGGAGCTGGGCGGTGGGTGCGACGCCCGCGGCCATCACGACGGCGGCGCTATGGGTGCTGGTGATACCGGCCACCTGGTGGTTGCGCCGGCGCCGGGGCCGTGCATAGGGGTCGCGCATTGGCGAGGTACGAGGAGTTTGCCAGGAGTTCCGCGGTGCGACATGGCCACTTCGCCTTTACGGAGACCACACCCGACACGGTCAGCGGCATGCGCGTCGCGATCGTGACCGAAACGTTCCTGCCTGTCATCAACGGCGTCAGCAACTCGGTGATGCGAGTGGCTGAGCACCTGGTCCGGTGCGGGTACGAGACCCTGGTCATCGCCCCGGGCGCGGGTCCGGACAACTACCAAGGCGCGACGGTCGTGCGCATTCCGGCCCTGGACCTGCCGGTGGTCGATTCGGTACCAGTCGGTGTGCCCACCCGCAAGATCGTCACCGCATTGCGGAATTTCGCCCCGGACGTGGTGCACCTGGCCTCCCCGGTGATTGTCGGGGCCCGTGGGTTATGGGCCGCCCGCAGGCTCGGGGTGCCTACCGTGGCTGTGTACCAAACCGACATCGCCGGGTTTGCTGACTCCTACGGGCTCGGTTTCGCCGCCCGCACCGCGTGGCGTTGGACCCGACGGGTGCACAGCGGCGCCGACCGCACGCTGGCCCCGTCCAGCTCCGCGGCAGCTGCCTTGTCCGCGCACGGCGTGCCGCGGGTGCACCGCTGGGGACGCGGCGTGGACACCGCACATTTCCGCCCATCCCGCCGAGATCAGCGGCTACGCGCACAGCTGGCCCCCAACGGCGAGTTGCTCGTCGGCTTCGTCGGCAGGCTGGCGCCGGAGAAAAAGGTGCTTCGGCTGTCCGCGTTGCAGGACTTCCCCGGCATCCGGCTGGTCGTGGTAGGAGACGGTCCCGACCGGCGGCAGCTGGCCAAGGAGCTGCCGGGCGCCGCGTTCCTGGGGTTCAAGACCGGTGATGAGCTGGCGCAGGCATACGCCAGCCTGGACGTCTTCGTGCACACCGGGCCCTTCGAGACGTTCTGCCAGGCGGTGCAGGAGGCGCTGGCCTCCGGGCTACCGGTGCTCGCCCCGGATGCGGGGGGTCCGCGTGACCTCGTTGTCCAGGGCCACAGCGGTTTCCTGTTGCCTGAGACGGGAGGGTCCGACGCTGACAAGGTCTTCGGCGATGCGCTGCGCGGCGCGGTCCTTGCGCTGGCCAATGATCCCGAGCTACGGATCCGGTACGGCACGGCTGCTCGGCGGAGCGTGTTGCAGCGGACCTGGCCCGCGGTATGTGACGAGCTGCTCGGCCATTACGCCGAGGTCACAGGGATTCCCGCGGATGCCCAGCGCGTGGCGTAATGCGGATTGTCCAGTTGGCGAATTTCTACGGTCCGCGGTCTGGCGGGTTGCGCACGGCCCTGCACCACCTGGGCGCCGGGTACGTCGCCAGAGGCCACGAGGTCGTGCTGGTGGTACCCGGACCCCGGCGTACTGACGGGGTGATGCCCGGCGGGGTGCGGCGGATCATGCTGCCCGCTGCGAAGATCCCGTACACCGGTGGGTACCGCGCGGTCGACCCCTGCCGGGTGCGGGCACTGCTGGACGGGCTGCGCCCCGACCGT
>JALZCN010000555.1 GCA_030863045.1 Actinomycetota bacterium
GACGACCGCTGTCCACGGTTGGCGCCGCCAGCTCCGGACCAACGCGGGGTTGCTCACTCTGGCTCCCATCGTCGGCCTGCTGTGGGCTTTTCTGGACGGTGGCGGCGTCCTCACCTGGGCATGCGCCACCGCCCTCATTGCCGCGATAGCCCTCTGGTGGGCCGCCATCCGCGGCAGTGACCCCACCTGACCGCGTTCTGGCCGAAGTCAGCTCACGGTCCATTCGTTCGCGTTCCAGGTGACACCATACGCATCGTGGCGGTGGACGGTGTCTATTTTGTTGTTATAGGCCCACATGAGGGGAATCTGGAATAGCGGAAGCGACACTAGGTCATCGGCAAGGAACCGATCTGCTCTCGCCAGCGCATCCGTCTGGGTTGACTCGGCGTACTCAGTCTCCGCGATACGCAGGGCGGCGTCGACCTCCGGATTGCTGTAGCGCTGCTCGTTGAGCTGCCCTTTGGTCGTGAAACGGTCGGCCAGGGACCACGTTCGTGGCATACGCGAGCTCACCATCAGGGCCACGTCGAACTGTCCGCGGCCAACAGCGCCGCCCGATGTGGCACCGTCGGCGATCTCCATTCCGGCCTGCCTGCATTGCAGCCTGATCAGTTCAACCTGTCGCGCGTGGCCGGGCGAACCGTCGTGACTGATGGCGAAGGACAGCCGCTGGCCTGCGCGGGAGTAGACACCGTCGGAGCCCAGCACCCACCCGGCCCGCTCCAGCGTCACCTGTGCTCTCTGGGAGTCGGCGACCATCTTGTCGGAGTAGATGTCCTCATAGGCCGGATCACCTGGCAGAAAAACCAGGCTCCCCAGCGGCTGCGCTTCCGGTCGCACACCGCGGACCAGTTCGTCGACCAGCTTGTTGCGATCGATGCACTGGGCAAAGGCCGTCCTGACGACCGGATCCTTGAACAGCGGGCTGGTGAGGTTGAGATCCAGATGTTCGATCGTGGAGCTGCCCCGCACCTCGAATATCACGCCCTGGCCCGAAGATGCCCGAAGCCGATCCGCCAGCAGCGGATCGGTTGGCGGTTGCACGACACTGAATCGCTGGTCCGTCAACCCCTGCACCGCCGCAGCACCGTCGGTGACGAACGTGAGCACGATCCTCTCCGGCCCTGCGGGGTTTCCCACCCAGGCCGTGTTGCGGATCAGGACCGTCTGTTCGCCCGACGTCGAACCGTCGAATTGATACGGGCCTGATGCTGGCATCGTGCTGGCGTTGAAACCCGTCCAGCCGCTGTTCCAGAAGTCACCTGCCCTCTTGAGATCGGCTGCTGCGGACGCCGGACTCAGCTTGGTGATGTCGGTGATTCCAGCCTGCCGCTCGAGAATATGCGCAGGCAGGATGGCATTGTTGAGATAGTTCCATCGCCAGTCGGCGTACGGCGACCGGTAGGTCTCGACGAACGTGTTCTCGTCACGACACTCAGCCGTTGCCCTGTCCAATCCCCGCGTGGTCGCCGGCTCGAAATAAACCGTCTTGCCGCTACCTGCCAGCCACGCCAGGTAGAAGTCACGGCAACTCCACGGCTGACCGTCCGACCATGTGACGTTGGGCCTGAGCTTGTATGTGACGACTTGAGGATCCTGCGACGTCAGCTCCGCTGACACCAGCACGTCGGAGTTGACCAGGAACTGTCCGTTTCCGTCGACGATGAACGGGTCCACGAGCACCTGGTTGAGCACGAGGGCGTTGGCTGGATTGTTGTTCGCCCGCGCCGTCTTGTTGTTGTACGCGGAGAACGGCGCATCGTGTGCGATCGAGACCGCTGGGCCCGGTGGAACTTTCGGAGCGCGATAGGATCCATCCCCAGTGTCGCCCCGCGCGCCGGCATTCACCGGCCCGTCGAGCCCGTCGGGACGGTCAGTTCCGCTGGTGGCCTCGCAACCGGTGAGCGCGAGGGTAAGGCACATGACGCCCACCAAGAAACTGATGAGAAGCGAAGTCCTCAGCACCTGTGCCATCAGCGCGCCTGTTCGATCAACGCGGCTGTCCCATCCCATAGACCTCCTGGTGTCACTGGCGGAGCTGCCACCGCTCGGCGCCGTCGAATGGACCTTCCAGGGGCGTGCCCGGGGCGATGCCGCGCAACTGCTTGGTGGTGACGAGCAGGGCAGTCGGCTGGTAGAGCGGGATGGTCACAGCTCGCTCCCACAGCGCCGCATCGACGGTACGGGGAACTGTTCCCGCCGGATCGTCCTGAGTGAGTGACCGTTCGATCATCGGTTGGAGGGTCAGATCGCAGGACTTCGCCGGGTTGGGCGGCACCGGTGCCAGCCTGGCCGGCACCACCAAAGGGCAGCCGTACCAGGACGCCAACTGGGTGGCCGGGTGGCCGGCTGTGGGCTGCGGCAGCACGACGACGTCGATCCTTGCGGCAGTGGCTACCGGATCGGGGACCTCAGCGGTCCCTGGACGGAAGGGCACCTCGTCGGCGTCCGAACCCAGCATGGTGCTGAAGAGTTCATCGGGGTCCACTTCACGTAGCTCGGCCTCGATCCCGGCGGTCCGAAGCTGATCGACCACCCGAGCGGCGAGCGTCCCGTATGGCTCGCGGTCCGCCGGCGCCGCCACCACCAGCCGTAGCGGCTGCCCCGCTCGTCTCCAACCCCCGGGCTCATGGGTGTACCCGGCTTCGGTGAGCAACCGGCGTACCGTCTCGGGATCCGGCGTCACCGGGATCCCGGTGGCCGGCACGGTGGCGCGGTAACCCGGCGCGGACGGAGCCAGCACCTGAGAGTCAGCCCGCAGCGTTGCGGATGGCCCGCTGGCGACTCCGGTGGCGATCAGCGAGGAACGATCCAGCGCTGCGGCCACCGCCGCGCGCACCCGCTGATCGCTCAACACCCGGCTTCCCGGACGCATCAGCACGGAGACGGCCACCGGCTGCGGCACCACAGTCGGGGTGGCCTCCAGATTGGCGGCGCGTAACAGCGACTCGGTGATGGCGTTGGGCCGGGTGAACAAGGCGCCCTGCGCGCCACCGGTGCGCAGGGCCTCGGTCACAGCCGCTTCGCTACCTTGACGGAACCGGATCCGGCCCACGTGCGCCGGGACGTCCCAATACCGGTCGTTGCGTTCCAGCACCATCTCACCGCGGGACCGATCCACCTGGGTCATCGCGAACGGGCCGCCGGAGACCGGCAGGCCGACGTCGAGCGCCTTGTTCCAACCGCCCGGCGCGTCCTTGAGCAGGTGTGCGGGCAGCAGGTGGTGGAACAGGGTGCGCCAGCCGGCATAAGGCCGGTGAAAGACCACCTCGGCGGTCTTGCCGCCGTCCCGGGAGACCACCCGGTCGATCAGCTGGTAACCGGCCGCGTCCACCACGCCAGGCTGAGTGCGCATCTGCGCTGCCAGATAACCGAAGTCCTCGGCGGCGATGGGCGTGACGTCTGACCACTGCGCGTCGCGCCGGATCCGGTAGGTCACGGTGAACGGTTGGGTACTCGTGACCGCGGCGGAGTCCAACAGGGTGTCATCGAGAACCCACTGCCCGGTCGGTGTCTGGCGAAACGCCGAGGGCAGTAGCAGGCCCGCGACCGCCCTCGAGACCGGCGTCAGGTCGGCCAAGGTGTGCGGGTTGAAGCCGCCTACCAGCCGGTCCACTCCGAGCACCACCTCCCCCGCCGGGAGGGGTGCGATCGAGGAACTCGCGGCGGGCTGGCGGGGGGCGACGAGTGGGAGTGGCTGCGGGGCGCACCCGGCGAGCGCGATTCCGGCGGTCAGCGCCGTCACCACTTTGCACACGCCACCGGGCGTCCTCACGAGGCGACATGCTGCCCCACGGCGGTCTCGCGGCATGTGACCGGGGTCTATGTTGCGCTCATTGACGCCACATCAGCGGGCTTCTCCGCCCGGGCGCCCGCTCAGGGCAGGAGCAGGCTCCGGTAGCGGGCCCACGGCACGAAGACCGCAGCATTCCTGGACCGACTAGACCCGGGCGGTCCGGTCCCGGGCGCGTTGCCGGGCGCGCTGGGTGGTGTCCAGGACGACCTTGCGCACCCGCACCACATCCGGCGCCACCTCGACGCACTCGTCGGCCGCGCAGAACTCCAGCGCTTCTTCCAATCCGAGAGTCCGCGGCCGAGCCAGCCGCTCGAGTTCCTCACCGGTGGAGGAACGCATATTGGTGAGTTTTCGCTCACGGCACACGTTGATGTCCAGGTCCTCGGCGCGGGGGTTCTCACCAACGACCATCCCGGCGTAGACGGCCGCACCGGGCTCCACGAAGAAGGTGCCCCGGTCGGCCAGTTGCGCCAACGCGTAACCGGTGACCATCCCGGACCGGTCGGCGACCAGCGACCCGCAGCGACGGGTGCGCAGCTCGCCCACCCACGGGCGGTAGCCGTCGAAGACGTGATGGGCGATACCGGTGCCTCGGGTGATGGTGAGGAATTCGGTGCGCAGCCCGATCAACCCCCGGGAGGGCACCGTGAACTCCAACCGCACCCAGCCGTCCCCCGAGGTGGTGCCGAGCTGTTCCACCCGGCCCTTACGAGCGGCCAGCAGTTGCGTCACGGCACCGACGTGCTCCTCGGGCACGTCCACGGTGAGGTGCTCGAACGGTTCGTGCAGGGTGCCGTCGACGGTACGGGTGACGACCTGGGGTTTGCCGACGGTGAGCTCGAAGCCCTCCCGTCGCATGGTTTCCACCAGCACGGCCAGGGCCAGCTCACCACGGCCCTGTACCTCCCAGGTGTCCGGCGATTCGGTGGCCGACACCCGGATGCTCACATTGCCGACGAGCTCGGCGTCCAGCCGGTTGCGGACCAGGCGGGCAGTCAGCTTGCTGCCCCCGCCACGGCCGGCCAGCGGGCTGGTGTTGATCCCGATCGTCATCGCGATCACCGGCTCGTCCACGGTGATCCGCGGCAATGGGCGCGGATCGTCGACATCGGCGAGGGTGTCGCCGATGGTGATCTCCGCGATGCCCGCGATGGCGATCAAGTCACCGGCTTTCGCGGTGGCAGCGGGGATCCGGTCGAGCCCCTGGGTACGCAGCAGTTCGGTGATCCGGACTGGCCGGATCGAGCCGTCCTGGCGGCACCACGCCACGGTCTGGCCCTTGTGCAGCCGCCCGGACCGAACCCGGCACAGCGCGATCCGACCCAAGAAGGCCGAGGCGTCGAGGTTGGTGACATGCGCCTGCAACGGCGCCTGCGCGTCTCCTGCGGGCGGTGGCACGTGGGTGAGGATGACGTCGAACAGCGGGCCGAGGTTTTCGACGTCCGGCAGTTCGCCGTCGCGCGGGCGGGTCAGGCTGGCGCGGCCGGCCCGAGCGCTGGCGTAGAGCACCGGCATGTCCAGCACCGCTTCGGCGGCGCCCACGTCCAGCCCCTCGAGATCCGCGGCGAGATCGAGCAGCAGGTCGTGGGTCTCGTCGACCACAGCCTCGATCCGGGCGTCCGGCCGGTCCACCTTGTTCACCACCAGCACGACCGGCAGGTGCGCGGCCAGGGCCTTGCGCAGCACGAAACGGGTCTGCGGCAACGGGCCCTCGCTGGCATCGACGAGCAGCAGCACACCATCCACCATGGACAACCCGCGCTCCACCTCGCCGCCGAAATCAGCGTGCCCGGGAGTGTCAACCACGTTGATCGTGACGGGACCGTCCGATGTGGACCAGGTGACCGCGGTGTTCTTGGCGAGGATCGTGATGCCCTTCTCCCGCTCAAGATCCCCGGAGTCCAGCACGCGGTCCACCTCGCTGCGGCCGGTGACGGCGCCGGACTGGCGCAGCATGGCGTCGACGAGCGTGGTCTTGCCATGATCGACATGCGCGACGATGGCCACATTGCGCAGGTCGGTACGCACGCGGGCGGGGGCGGCGGTGGGCACGCGGGAGCTCCTCGAGATCGTCGGGGTACCGCCAACGTTACCCGGACCGGCCCCCGGCGCCGGCACCCTGGGCTCTCAGCAGCGTTTCGAGCGCGGGCAGGATGGCGCGGTCGGCGTCCAGCCAATCCAGCTCCGCCAGCTCGGTAACGTCCACCCAGCGCAGCGCGGCATGCACAACCGGTACCGGTGTCGCCGTCGGCTGGGCCAGCCGCGCAGCGTGCACTCGCAATAGGTAGCCGCCTGGTAGCGGCACGTCCGGGCCGAGCTGCTCACCCGGCACCACCTCCACGGCGAGCTCCTCGCGACACTCCCGGACCAGCGCTTCTGCGGAGCTCTCAGCCGGCTCGACCCGGCCTCCGGGCAGCTCCCATCGACCTGCGGCTTCCGGTGGGTACGCCCGCTGCTGGGCGAGCACCCGGCCCTCGCGGACGACGGCCGCCGCAACCACCACCGGGGCGGGTCTGGGTTGCTCTGCTAGGGCCGGCACGAACGGCATCCTCGCACCGCGCCGCCCCTCCGCCCCATCCAAGATCAGCGCGTGGCCCATCCTTGGGGTGTGGCCGGCACCCCGGGGGGTTGGTAGCGGTTAACGGCGGTCTGCGGCCGGGTTGGCCGCCCTTGAAGAGCGGCCAACGGGCCAGCGCACCTCCAAGCGGGCGCCTCCGTCTGGGGCCTGCCCGAGCCGCGCGGTGCCGCCGTAGCGGCGCAGCGTCTCAGCGACCAGCGCCAGCCCGAGCCCGGTCCCGCCGGAACCGCGGTCACGATCGTCCTGCACCCGGTGGAAACGGTCGAACACTCGACCGCGGTGCTCGGCGGGCACCCCTTCGCCATCGTCGTCGACCAGCAGGCGTACCTCGCCGGTACTGGGCAACACCATCACCCGAGCGGTGCTTCGGGCGTGCCGCACAGCGTTGGCGAGCAGGTTGTCCAGCACCCGGGCGACGTCACTAGGGGCGGCATGCAGTACCGCAGGCGCGGCCGCGGTCACCCGGATCGCGACCTCCCCGTTGCGCGCCCGGCGGGCCGCACC
>JALZCN010000561.1 GCA_030863045.1 Actinomycetota bacterium
GACGCTGACCGACCGCGAGTATCAGCACATGCGCGATGTCGGCATCGCGGTGCTCCGCGCAGTCGGCGTGGAGACCGGCGGCTGCAACATCCAGTTCGCGGTGCATCCCCGCACCGGCCGGTTGGTCGTGATCGAGATGAACCCCCGAGTGTCCCGCTCGTCGGCGCTGGCGTCCAAGGCCACCGGGTTCCCCATCGCCAAGATCGCCGCGAAGCTCGCGATCGGCTACACCCTCGATGAGATCACCAACGACATCACCGGCGAGACTCCGGCCAGTTTCGAGCCCACCCTGGATTACGTGGTGGTCAAGGTGCCGCGGTTTGCCTTCGAGAAGTTCCCCGGCGCAGATCCCACCCTCACCACCACTATGAAGTCGGTCGGCGAGGCGATGGCGCTGGGCCGCTCGTTCCCCGAGGCGCTCGGCAAGGCGTTGCGCTCGATGGAGACTCCCGTCGCTGGGTTCTGGACCGCGCCCGATCCGCCGTCAGCGTCCGTAGGCTCAGAACTAGAGGCCCTGCGGGCGCCCCGTGACGGGCGGCTTTATACCGTTGAGCGGGCGCTGCGGCTGGGCGCGACAGTGGCGCAGGTTGCAGAGGCTTCGGGTATCGACCCGTGGTTCGTCGACCAGATCGCCGGCCTGGTCGACCTGCGCGCGGAGCTCGTCACCGCGAGGAAATTGGACGAGCCGCTGCTGCGCCGCGCCAAGCGCGCCGGCATCTCCGACCGGCAGCTCGCCGCGGTGCGCGGCGAGCTCACCGAGCAGGCGGTCGCTGCGCTGCGGCACGGGCTGGGCGTGCGGCCGGTCTACAAGACCGTGGACACCTGCGCTGCCGAGTTCGCCGCTCGCACCCCGTACCACTACTCCGCCTACGAGAGTGATCCTGATGCCGAGACGGAAGTCAGCGAGCAACGGGACCGGCCGAAGGTGATCATTCTGGGCTCCGGACCGAACCGGATCGGTCAGGGCATCGAGTTCGACTACTCATGCGTGCACGCCGCGATGGCACTGAGAGCCGCCGGCTACGAGACAGTGATGGTCAACTGCAACCCGGAGACGGTGTCCACCGACTACGACACCGCCGACCGGCTCCACTTCGAGCCGCTGACCTTCGAAGACGTCATGGAGGTGGTACAGGCCGAGCGGGCCTCGGGCACCGTGGCCGGCGTGATCGTCCAGTTGGGCGGGCAGACCCCACTGGGTTTGGCGCAGCGGCTGGCCGACGCGGGTGTCCCGATCGTGGGCACGTCACCCGAGGCGATTCACCTCGCCGAGGACCGCGGTTCCTTCGGGGCAGTGCTGGAACGCGCCGGGTTGCCCGCCCCGGCCTACGGCACCGCCACCTCGTTCGCCGAGGCCCGCAAGATCGCCGACGAGATCGGCTACCCGGTGCTGGTCCGCCCTTCATACGTGCTTGGCGGGCGCGGCATGGAGATCGTCTACGACGAGGAGACCTTGGCCGGCTACATCGCCAGGGCCACCGAGATCACCCCCGAGCACCCGGTGCTGGTGGACCGCTTCCTCGACGACGCCATCGAGATCGACGTCGACGCGTTGTGCGACGGCAGCGAGGTCTATCTCGGCGGGATCATGGAGCACATCGAGGAGGCGGGGGTGCACTCCGGGGACTCCTCCTGCGTGTTGCCGCCGATCGGCTTGGGGGAGTCCGACCTGGCCACGGTGCGCGCCTCGACTGAGGCGATCGCCCACGGAATCGGCGTGCGCGGGCTGCTCAACGTGCAGTACGCACTCAAGAACGACGTGCTCTACGTGCTGGAGGCCAACCCACGGGCCAGCCGCACGGCACCGTTTGTGTCCAAGGCCACGGCGGCGCCGCTGGCCAAGGCCGCCGCATTGATCATGCTGGGTGCGAGTATCGCCGAACTGCGTGCCCAGGGTGTGCTGCTGGCCCACGGGGACGGCGGCATTCTGCCGGCCGATGCACCGGTGGCCGTCAAGGAGGCCGTGCTGCCTTTTCACCGCTTCCGCACCCCGGAGGGCAAAGGAGTGGACTCGTTGCTCGGACCGGAGATGAAGTCCACCGGCGAGGTGATGGGCATCGACGCCGCGTTCGGCCAGTCCTTCGCGAAGTCCCAGGCCGCGGCGTATGGCTCACTACCGACATCGGGGCGGGTGTTCGTGTCGGTGGCCAACCGGGACAAGCGGGCCATGGTGTTCCCGGCCAAGCGGCTGGCCGACCTCGGCTTCGAGGTCCTCGCCACCCGGGGAACCGCCAACACGCTTCGCCGTAACGGCATTCCCTGCACCGTGGTCCGCAAGCATTTCGAAGGGCCGGACAATATCGTCGACCTGATCAACGCCGGAA